>JAJAZK010000219.1 GCA_026785765.1 Rhodoferax sp.
CCACTAGCCTTCACGCTGGCGCTGGCCCTGCCACGGGTCGACGAGCCGTGGCTGGCCGCATTTTCGCGCGGCCTGTTCGCCCTGGCCGATGCCCACGGCTGCGAACTGGTTGGTGGCGACACAACGCGTGGGCAACTCACCATCTGCATCACCGTGTTCGGCGAAGTACCGGCGCCTGGTGGTGTCAGCCAGGCCCTGCTGCGTTCCGGCGCCCGGGTCGGCGACGACATCTATGTCAGCGGTACTCTGGGCGACGCACGGCTCGCACTGCTGGCCCTGCGCGGCGAACTGCGTCTGCCAGACGGCCTGCTGGTACAGACGCGCCTGCGTCTGGAATGCCCGACGCCCCGGGTCGCGCTCGGTCAGGCGCTGCGCGGCATTGCCAGCGCGGCGATTGATGTCAGCGACGGACTGCTCGGGGACTTGGGCCATGTGCTGCACGCGTCGCAACTCGGCGCTGCCATCGATACCGATACCGTGCGCCAGTTGCTGGCCTGCGACCCGCAGACGATCGACCCGCCGCTGCCCGCACAGACCTGGATGGCCTGTGTGCTCGCCGGTGGTGACGACTATGAACTGGCCTTTACCGCACCCACCAGCGCACGCGGTGCGGTTGCCGCTGCCGCGCACGCCAGTGCAACCCCGGTGACGCGGATCGGTCAGATGCAACAAGAGCCTGGCTTGCGGCTGGTCGACCACAATGGCAATCCTGTCGCCAACGAGTTCTCCTCGTTCGACCATTTTGCGCAGGACGCCTGAAAGAAACCCATCGACAAGGAACAATTGCTCTATAAAAGGCGCGGGTGAGCGTACAGGTTGCCGAACGCGACCTGGCTGCGGTACGAGCTGCGACCTTGGGCAGCTAAGGCGGCAACGTCACGTCCTTCACCTGCTCCCTGCGGATCAGGTAAATGCCACTGGCGATCACGATGGCTCCACCGACCAGAGTGGCCTGGTCAGGCATGGTGTTCCAGATCAACCAGTCCAGCGCTATCGCCCAGGCCAGCGCGGTGTATTCGAATGGTGCAACTGCGGACGCATTGCCGTGGCGAAACGCCTCGGTGATTGCGATCTGGCCAAAGAACCCGGTTACCGCAAGGGCTGCGATCAGGGACCAGTCGGCAGGAGCAACTGCGACCCAGTATGGCCACGCCCGCGCGCTGGCGCCGACCGCCCACATCGTGATGGACCAAAACACCAGGGTAACCGCAGCGTCGGTGCGGCACAACACCCGCCCGGCAATCGCAGTGACCGCATACATGGCCGCAGCGGCCAACACGGCCAGCGCGCCAAGTGACAAGAACGTACCTTGATCCGGACGCATGGCAATCACCACTCCGCCGAGCCCGACCGCGATCGCAATCCAGTGGCGCAAGGCCACCTTCTCCTTGAGCACCGGAATCGACAGCAGTGTGATCAACAACGGCGCGATGAAGAAAATCGTGTAAGCCTCGGCCATGTCGAGTCGCTTCAGGGCGTAACCGAACAGGCTCAGCATGGCGATGCCGATCACACCACGCAATAAATGCAGCGGCCAGCGCACCTTGAGCAGCAGGCCGGCCTCGCGCCGCCACAACACATACAGGCATACCAGGGGCCAGGCCGACAGGCCACGCAGCGCCGCCACCTGAATCGGCGGGTAATGGCCGTTCAATATCTTGAGCACCGCATCCATCAGCGAGAAGAAACCAACCGCCGCCAGCATGGCGACGATGCTGCGCAGGTTACCGGACAGTAGCATGGGTGGGCTAGGGCCTGTAACGCATCTGCACCGGCGGTGCCGCCACTTGGACCACACTGGTGCCACGCCACAGGGTCAGGGTGGACGTGCGGGTCGATCCCGGCACCCGGGCTTGCTGTGACAGTGTGCGCGGCATGGCGGCGAGAAGAACTTTGTGGTTTTGATCAGGGCTTGCGCTGCTCCAGCCGCAGGCCGGCTGCGGGCCGGTTCGGGAAGCCTTTCCAATACTGTGGTCGTTCTTGAACGTGCCATTCGCCTCGGTCGACCATTTTCCGTCCTTCGGGTTCTCGGCAATGTTCATGTAGGAATCCATCGTGGCATAAAATTCAGGCAGAGCAAGGAAAACACCTGGGTCAATTTTCGGTCGGCGCCAACATAGCGCTATCACAATGCCGAAAATCATGGACATCACGGCCGTCTCAAAGGTGATCCAGCTGCCTGCCAGCATGTCGGGCAAGGCCTTGAGCGCCGTTTTTATCAGCGAAAAGTGTAGTCAAAACCAAAGATGGGGCGAGTGCTAGTTGGTCAGGGTTTCAACGGGTCTGCCTCCAGCCAGGCCGGTAACAGTCCGCTTGCCTGACCCGTGCAAGCGGTCTCGGCACAGTCAGAGAGCGCGCCAAAGTGCACCTGGCGCCCGGTCAGGCCAGGGGCGTAATGCGCATATTTTCCGGAGTTGGTCATGATGACCCGGGCCGCTGGCGGCACTACGGGTTCCTCCAGCATGCACCAGCAGGTGTCAGTGATCACATTCACGCCAAAGGCGGTGAGTACCTCCAGGTCTCCATTGCGCTCAGCCCGGGCGCTGACGGCACGCCCGAGGGTCAGCACAATGGCCGTGCCCGGATGGCGCTGGCGGCCCTGCAAGAGCTTTGCCAGCGCACCGCACTCGGTCTCGGAAAAATGCGGGTTGCCCAGAGCCACCAGATCAACCTGGTGAGCAGTGGCGCTGTCAAGTTCGCGCCAGGCTTTGCGTAGTTCTTCCAGCGTGATGTGGTGCTCGACCTCGGGCGGCAGGCCAGCCATGGCTGCCTGCGCAGTTGCGGCTTCCGGCGTGACGTTGACAATATGGAACATGGGGGCTGCACTGGTGGTTGCAAAGGCTGCACCAAAAGCTTTCAGATCATCCAGGTTGGGCCGGGCTGACTCCAGGCCGCAAATTACCGGGATACGCACACCTGCCAACAGGCCGACCAGGTAACCCAGCAGCGGATAGAAGGCGTCGTCTGGCGCCGCAGGCAACTGCGGCACATGCACCTGCAGAGTGGCGCGACGATTTTCGACCAGATGGCAGCCGGCCTTGGGCGCGCGTCCGATCAAGGCAATACAAATATCAAGAAAATCGGCGTATTTGGCGGTGTGTGCACCCAATACGCTATTGGCATAGACCACCGCATTGGACTCGGCCCAGACGATTTGCTCACCGGCACTCGGGGCACTGTCGAGCAAATACGGCGCACAGGTAAAGCTGGGCTGGGCACCCATCTCGACATAAGCGTCCGCCAAGGCGCTGGCGGGTTCGCCAAATGCCGGATCAATACCCAGGGCACGCCAGCGCCGCTGGTCCACCGAGATCGCATTCAGTGTGGTGGGAATCTTGACTTTGCCGCCCCAATCGCGCAACTGGCAGGCAAAGCGCAGACTGGCAGACCCGGTGTAGATGCAGCCATCGATGTGCGCTTGCACCACATCGATCAACTCGGGCGCACCCTGCAACCGGGCCATGCGCAAAACGATTTGCAAGGCAACCTGTCGGGCCTTGCCTTCTGCGCCATCCAGGATCGCCTGGTCCGCGCGGCTCAAGTGAATTCCAGGCGGGACTGCAGGTGAAGTCGATGGCGTCGCAGGCGCCGCCGAAGGCCAGGCGCTGATTGGTGCAGTGTCTCTTGAGACGGTCAATTGCCCGTTCGCCTGCAGGCTGACCCATTGCGCACCGCGCAATTGCCCAAAGCCCTCAGCCCCAAGGCTGACCACCGGGAGCTGACGGCCAAATACCAACTCTGCAACGATGGCGCCGAGCACCAGGATTTCATCGGGCTGCTCCAGTAGCAGCGCAGCGGGCCCGTGCCCGTTCAGGATGATCTCCATCAGCACACTGCTGCCGGTGCATGAGCCGCGGCCACTGGGAATGGCCAGCACCTGACCGGCAATAATGTGGCCGCTCAAGGGATGATGGCGATCGATCACCTCCCCAGTGGCCGGATGCACCCCCCCCCAGAAACTCAAGGGGGTGTCGCTGTAAAGCAGACGCCCTTGCGCGGATCCACCCGTAAGGTGAAAAGCAGTGATGGTATGGCTGGTCATATTGAATTGCGGATGTTCAAGGCGCAAGGGCTGTCAGGCAAAGCATTCGTGCCTTGATCAGTAGTAAACGTTCGGCGCCATAAAAATAAAAAGGGCAACTCGAACACTTCGCGTTGCCCCAGATCAATGAACCCGCGCTCAGCCCAGCGGCTGGCACGGGTTCAGGCGATCACTTCTCGGCGTATTTGCCCTTGGAGAAGACGTACCAGATGTACTCCGCTCCCAGCACGTCGCCCTTCTTGTCAAAGACGATGTCGCCGACCACGGTCTTGAACTTGGTCTTGCCCATGACCTCGACAACCTTCTTCATGTCGGTGCTTTTGGCCGCGTTGGCAGCTTCAGCCCAGACTTGCATGGCCGCATAGGTGTACAGGGTGTAGCCTTCCGGGTCATAGTTCTTGGCCTTGAACTTGGCGACGGCGTCCTTGGCATTCGGGTTCTTGCGTGGGTCCGGGCCGAAGGTCATCAGCACACCTTCACCAGCATCGCCGGTGATCTTCCAGAACTCGTCGGTCACCAGCGAATCGGGGCCTATGAACTGCGCCTTCAGGCCTTGCTCACGCATCTGGCGCAGGATGAGGCCGCCCTCGGTGTGGTACCCGCCCAGGTAAACGGCGTCAATTCCCCCCGCCTTCATCTTGGACACCAGGGCCGCGTAATCCTTCTCGCCTGCGGTGTAGGCCTCGTACATGGTTTCCTTCAGACCGGCCTTGTTCATGGCCTTCTGCGTTTCATCGGCCACGCCCTTGCCGTAGGCTGATTTGTCGTGAATGATCGCGACCTGCTTGCCCTTGAAGTTCTTGGCGATCCAGGTTCCCGCAAACAGGCCCTGGGCATCGTCACGTCCCACCACGCGGAACACGCCCGCACCGGGCCGCTCGTCGGTGAACTTCGGATTGGTTGAGGCTGGCGTGATCTGCAGAACGCCAGCTTCAGCATAGACCTTGGACGCGGGGATCGATGAGCCCGAGCAGAAATGCCCGTTGATGAATACGACTTTGTCGCTCACCGCCTTGTTGGCGATGGCCACGGCCTGTTTCGGATCACAGGCGTCGTCGCCGATTACCAGTTCGAGCTTTTTGCCGGTCACGCCACCCTTGGCATTGATGTCGGCCACCGCCATCTCGGCGCCGCGCTTGAGCTGTTCACCGAAGGCGGCGTACTGGCCGGTCATCGGACCGTGCGCCGCCACCTTGATTTGCGCGATCGCCGGCAGCGCGAACAGTGCGGCTGTAAGGGCCGATACCAACAACATTCGTTGCTTCATGATTGATTCCTTAAGTTTTGGAAATTTTCCTGCTTGAAGATTCGGAACCGGCATTGCAGGCAAATGCCGGGGCCAGAAAGTGGCGAGAGATGCAAGATCTAGTGCCTGCCTCCTTCCAGGTAGGCGGCGCGAATTTCGTCGCGCGCCAGCAATTCCGTCCCGGTTCCGGACATCGTTATTTTTCCGTTGACCATGACGTAGGCGCGATGCGCCAGCTTCAGGGCATGGTTCGCGTCCTGCTCGACAAGGAGCACGCTCAGGCCGTCGCGCTGGTTGAGTTCCTTGATCGTCGAAAAGATTTGTTTCACGATGATCGGTGCCAGTCCTAAAGAAGGCTCGTCAAGCATCAGGAGACGCGGCCGCATCATCAGGGCCCGGGCTATCGCCAGCATCTGCTGCTCGCCACCAGACAGCGTGCCCCCGCGCTGCAGGAGGCGTTGGCTAAGGCGCGGAAAGATGGCGCAAACACGTTCAAGATCCTGCTTGAAATGCGCTGCGCCGTTGATCTCCGCGCCCATTTTCAGGTTTTCGTGAACGGTCATGCGCGGAAAAATGCGCCGACCTTCTGGACACTGGGCCAATCCAAGGCGGGCGATCTCATGGGTCGGCAAACCGGTGATGTCCTGCCCGTCAAAAGTGATGCTGCCCGCGCGCGCTCGGGGCATGCCAAAAATCGACATCATGGTCGTCGATTTGCCGGCGCCATTGGCACCGATCATGGCGACGATCTCACCCTCCTTCACCTCAAGGTCGACTCCCTTGAGGGCAACGATGCTGCCATAGGCTGCCACCACATTGCGCAGGGAAAGCAGGGTGGAACTCATGCTGCGATCTCCTGCGCGGCGGGCACTTCGTCAAGATCGTCCTCACCCAGGTAGGCCGCAATGACCTTCGGATTGTTCTGGATCTCCTTGGTGCTTCCCTCGGCAATCTTCTTACCGTAGTCCAGCACCACCACATGGTCGGAGATCTCCATCACCACGCTCATGTCGTGTTCGATCAGCAGTAGCGATGTATCGTGCTTGTCGCGGATGTAGCGCAGCAATTGGTTGAGGTCCTGCGACTCGCGCGCGTTGAGGCCGGCTGCCGGTTCATCCAGACACAACAGAACGGGCTCCGTGCACATGGCGCGAACCACTTCGAGTCGGCGCTGATCGCCGTAAGGCAGAGAAGCCGCGGGTTCGTCGGCACGACCCAGAAGACCCACATGCTCGAGCCAGTAACTGGCCTTGTCCACCGCCCTGGCCTCGGCCCGGGCGAAGGACTTGAGACCCAGCACCCCCCCCACGGTGTACCAGGAGGCCCGCATCAGGACATTGTGCTGCGCCACCATCAGGTTCTCCAGCAGCGTCATCCCGCCAAACAATCGGATGTTCTGAAAAGTCCGGGCAACCCGCGCCTTCTCGGCGATAGCATGGTCGGCCAAACGCTCCAGGCGCCGCACCCGCCCGGCCGGCCCGTGCACTTCAATCTGTCCGGCGCTCGGTCGGTAGAACCCGGTGATGCAATTGAATGCCGTGGTCTTGCCAGCCCCGTTGGGCCCGATGATGGCCGTGATGTCGCCGCGTCTGGCGTCGAACGAGAAGCCGTCAATGGCCAGCAGTCCACCAAAACGCATGCTCAGCCCCTTGACGCTGAGCAGCACCTCGCCCGCGTTGGCGCTCATCCCTTTCCCTCGGCCACCATGTCGGCGCTGATCGCCCGGGCCTTACCCAGGGCAATCGACGGCTTGCGCTCACCGACGAGACCGCGCGGCCGCCAGATCATGATCAACACCATGGCGGCGCCAAAGGCCAGCAGCCGGTACTGGCTGATCTCCCGAAACACCTCAAAGACGCCAATCAGCACAAAGGCGGCGACAGCGACGCCGATCTGCGAGCCCAGGCCGCCAAGCACCACGATGGCCAGAATCGTTGCCGATTCAATGAAGCTGAAGGATTCGGGACTGATGAAGCCCTGCCGCGTAGCGAAAAAACATCCGGCAAGGCCACCGAAGGACGCACCGATGGCAAAGGCCGTCAATTTGGTGTTGCGCACGTTAATGCCAAGCGACTTGCAGGCGATTTCATCCTCACGCAAGGCCTCCCAGGCGCGGCCTATCGGCAGGCGTCGCAGGCGCAAGGTGACGTAGTTCGTCGCCAGCGCCAGCAGAAGAATCAGATAATAGAGGTAGATGATCCGGTGCATCGGATCGAATTCAAGCCCGAAGAACTTCGAGAAACTCATCACGTCGTCGTTCGGCGAGAACGGCAGGCCGAAGAAAGAGGGCCGGGGAATTCCCGACAAGCCGTTTGGACCCCCTGTGAACTGGTACCAGTTGAGCAAAACGATGCGTACGATTTCGCCAAATGCGAGCGTCACGATCGCCAGGTAGTCGCCACGCAGGCGCAGCACCGGGAAACCCAGCAGGACGCCCCAGAACGCGGCCAGGATGCCCGATAGCGGCAGCGCCAGCCAGAAGGACATCTCGAAATGGATGGCCAGAAGGGCAAAAGAGTAGGCGCCCACCGCGTAGAACGCCACGTAGCCTAGATCCAGCAGACCCGCCAGTCCGACCACCACGTTGAGGCCCCAGCCCAGCATGACGTAGGTGAGCACCAGAATGCCCAGGTCAATGATGTAGCGGTCGGAAAACGGCAGGAAAGGAAGAACGAAGGCCAGGCCGACCACCGCCGGGACGAAGAAACGCAACTGGCGCGCCAGCCATTCGCGCAGTCCCCCCGCCGTCCGCGCCGCAGCGCCGGGCTGCTGCAGCTTTCCAGCACGATAGGACCAGTAGAGCCGCAAGGCGAAACGACCCGCGAAAACCACGGCCATGGCGATCCCCACAGCGCCCCAACGGGTCACCAGATCCAGGCCTTGGCCCGCACCCGATTGGGTTTTCATCCCCAGGATCAGAACCGCCAGGCCAAGCGCCACCAGGCTGGCAAGAAAAGAGTCTTTCAGGGCCGCGCCCAGATCAAACGATACAAAGCGACCAGACACTCTCAGACCTTCTCGATTTCAGGGCGGCCCAGAAGGCCACTGGGGCGAAAGATCAGCACCAGAATCAGAATCGAGAACGCGGCGACATCCTTGTACTCGATGGAAAAATAAGCCGACCAGAAGGTTTCGATCAGTCCGATCATCAGCCCGCCGAGTACGGCACCTGGCAAGGAACCGATGCCGCCCAGCACCGCGGCCGTGAAGGCCTTGACGCCGACGACGAAGCCGATGAAGAAATCAATGACCCCGTAATACAAAAGGAACATGAGTCCGGCGACCGCTGCCAGAGCCGCACCCAGAATGAACGTGATTGAGATGGTTCGGTCCGTGTTGACGCCAAGCAGGGAGGCCATTTTCATGTCCTGCTCGCAGGCGCGTTGCGCTCGGCCCAGGGTGGTATGGGTAATCAGGTACCAGAAACCAAGCAAGGACACCAGGGTGACCAGCACGATCACGATCTGGATGTTGGACACGCGCACGGCGAAATCGTTG
This sequence comes from Rhodoferax sp., assembly GCA_026785765.1. Taxonomy (GTDB): domain Bacteria; phylum Pseudomonadota; class Gammaproteobacteria; order Burkholderiales; family Burkholderiaceae_C; genus CAISIP01. Next base: position 8,787 of record JAJAZK010000219.1, read on the forward strand.
GCCTCCATCAGGGTGTAGCCCCCGGTGACCATGGGTTGCATCGGCTTGACCCGGGCGCCTTGGGTCACCTGGACCATGTTCTGCAGGACGATCGAGATGCCAATGGCCGTGATCAGGGGCGCCAACCGAAACGAGCCGCGCAGGGGGCGGTAGGCCACACGCTCGGTGGTCCAGCCATAAAGCGACGTGAGTGAGGCGGTCACCACCAGGGTCAGGATCAGCACCAGCGGAACGCTGGCGACACCCATGGTCCCAAGTGCCAGGATGGAGATCAGCGAGGTGAAGGCGCCGACCATGAAAATGTCGCCGTGGGCAAAATTGATCATGCCGATGATTCCGTAGACCATCGTGTAGCCGACCGCGATCAAGCCATAAACCGACCCAAGCGTGACGCCATTGATCAACTGCTGCGTGAAGTATTCCATTCAGATTTAATGCCCCAAGTCTTCCGTCAAATCCTGGTAATAGCCGTGCCGACGCCAGGTCCATGCGTCCTGCGCTCCGGTGGCAACCACCGATCTGCAAGAGATTACAAAAGGGACCCGAACCACTGTCAAGAGGGCTTACGATAGGCTGTTCACGCTTGCCGGGAGCGCCCGATCCTGGCGGGCGGGAACGGGGGCGCAGTGATGCACGCAGTTGCTTCTTTATCATTGGTCCATCAGGTTACGAAGATACACAGTCAGAAAGGTCGAACACTGCCATGGTTCATTTCACGCGGCCCAAGAACTCCACGATCCGCACCGGCAAGAATTCATTATGAAACCCGATCTGCCCGCCCATGCTGCGCCCCCTGATGCCGCCCTGAGCAAGGCTGTGCGCCCGGTACTGTGTTATCCGGTCGATGGGCTGCCCGCGCCGGACCTTGGCCCCTACCTGGCTGCGCGGGAAGGCTGGGAGCGGGTGGCTCAGGTGCTGGTGCCTGCGCGCGAGGCGCGGTGTTTTGACGTGCCTGCGGGGTGCTTCTTTCGCATCACGTCAGTTGAGGGGCCGCAGGTCGGCGATCTGAATCTGTGGGCAGCAGGCGATATCGGCGAGCGGTTTTTTTCGGGCAAGACGCGGGCTCTGCATGGCACGCATCTGTCGGCGGGCGATCGGCTATGGTCCTCATTGCCGCATTTGCGGTCGATGGCGACCATCACCGAGGATACGCTGGACTGGTATGGCTTTGATGCCTTTGGCGGGGCGGTGCATGACGTGATCGGTACGCGCTGCGACCCTTACACCCAGGCGTTGTTGTCTGGCGGCGGGCAGTACCACCATTGCTGCCATTCCAACCTGACGCGGGCTTTGGCGGGCAGGACGAAGATGAGTTTGGCTGAGGCGGAGTTGCATGTGCATGACGTGCTCAACGTGTTCATGTGCACCGGGTTTACCCGCGATACCGGGCAGTACTTCATGAAAGCCTCGCCAGTGCGGCCGGGGGATTTCCTGGAGTTCTTTGCCGAGATCGACCTTCTGGGTGCCCTGTCGGCTTGCCCCGGTGGCGATTGTTCGACGGAGAACTCATCGGATCGGGCGGCATGTCATCCGCTGCTGGTGGAGGTATTCCGGCCGCTGTCGCCGCCTGGCGGGTGGCAGCCTGCGGCGGCGAATGTTTACGACCGCAGTCACGGAATCTGATCGCGGCGGCGGTTTTCCACCCCGTCTCAGTATCTTGCTTTCCGATGCAGCATCTGGCAAATGTTCATGCGCCAGACCGGCACCGCCATCAAATTCACCGGCGCGGCCCACTTCACTTGTCGGCCCGGGCGCGGCGAACGCAAGTGACCGTAACATTCATGCATGGACGTCATGAAATCGCGAACCCGGTATTCGGCCTGGAACCTGCTGGCCGCGGCACCCGGGCACGCGGACTGGGCGCCTGCGTGGCGCGAAGTGGAGCAGCCCAAATCGCGTTATGACGTGGTGGTCATAGGCGGCGGTGGACACGGCCTTGCGACGGCCTATTACCTGGCCAAGAACCATGGCGTCACCAACGTGGCGGTGCTGGAGAAGAGCTGGATCGGGGGCGGTAATACTGGCCGCAATACCACCGTCGTGCGTTCCAACTATCTTTATCCACAAAGCGCGCGTCTGTACGACTTTTCCGTACAGCTATACGAGAAGCTGGCGCAAGAGTTGAACTTCAACATCATGTTCAGTCAGCGCGGCCTGGTGACGCTGGCACACTCGCGGCACGACCTCGATCACATGTCGCGCTGGGCCAACGCCATGCAGTTTAACGGTGTGGATGCCGAGATACTGGATTCACAGCAGCTCAAAAACCTCATCCCGCGCGTGAATTTTCAGGACGATGCACGTTTCCCGATTCTGGGAGGATTCATGCAGCGCCGTGCGGGTACGGCGCGGCACGATGCGGTGGCATGGGGCTATGCGCGCGCGGCTTCGGCTCTGGGTGTGGACATCATCCAGAACTGCGCGGTCAAGGGATTTATCAAGCACGGGGGCCGGGTGGTGGGGGTGCATACATCGCGCGGCGACATACGCGCTGACAAAGTAGGCGCGGCGGTGGCCGGACACAGCAGCCAGTTGGCCGCCATGGCGGGGTTTCGGTTGCCGGTGGTGAGTTATGCCTTGCAGGCCATGGTGTCAGAACCGGTCAAGCCAGTTCTCGACACGGTGATGCTCTCGCCCGCAGTAGGTGCATATTGGAGCCAGACCGACAAGGGCGACATTGTGATCGGCGGCGCGCTGGATCATTTCCCGTCTTACGCGCAGCGCGGCAGCTTTGCCATCACGCAGCAGGTGCTCGCAGCGACAGTGGCAATGTTTCCTTCCTTCGGTCGCCTGCGTCTGATGCGCCAGTGGGCCGGTATTGTGGATGTGGTGCAGGACTCCAGCCCCATCATTGGCGCAACACCCGTGCCGGGTCTGTATGTCAACGGTGGTTGGGGTACGGGTGGTTTCAAAGGCATTCCGGTGGGTGGTTGGACACTGGCGCACGTGCTGGCAACGGACCAAAACCACCCGCTCGCAGAACCGTTCCAACTGCAGCGATTCCACACCGGCCGATTGATTGACGAAGCCGCCGCCGCCGGCATCGCGCACTGATCGCACAACCTCGAGTCAATCGCCATGATGCTGATTGAATGTCCATGGTGCGGCCCTCGCCCGGAAAACGAATTTCATTGCGGCGGCACATCGCACAACCAGAGGCCACCGATTGACTGCACTGACGAGGAATGGGGGCATTACCTGTTCAGCCGCGACAACCCTGCTGGCGCGCATGCCGAACGCTGGCGTCACACCTTTGGTTGCAGCCAGTGGTTCAACCTGGCGCGCGACACCACGACGCATGAAATTTTGAAGGTGTATGGCATGCTTGAACCAATGCCCGATGCCTGCAAGCAGGGCGCTCCAACCGGGGAGGCATCATGAGCGGCTACCGCCTTGATGCACCGATCGGCGAATGGATAAACCGCAGCCACAGCGTGCAGATGCGACTCAATGGAGAGGCGATGCAAGGCTTTGTGGGCGATACGCTGGCATCGGCCCTGCTGGGCCAGGGCATCACGATGGTGGGGCGCAGCTTCAAGCTGCACCGCCCGCGCGGCATCATGTCCTGTGGTGTCGAGGAGCCCACCGGGCTACTCGACATTGGCACTGCGGCAATGCGTACACCCAACACCCGCGCTACCGATGTGCAGGCCCGCGAAGGTCTGCAGGCGAACAGCGCCAACTGCTGGCCGACACTGAATTTTGACCTTGCAGCCGTCAACTCCCGGTTTGCGGCATTTATGCCTGCCGGCTTCTACTACAAGACGTTCATGTGGCCAAGCTGGCATTTGTTTGAACCCGCCATCCGTCGCATGGCGGGTCTGGGAGTTGCGGGGCAAGGCGCAGACCCTGAGCGTTATGACGAAGTGTCTGCCAATGTGGAGGTGCTGGTGGTCGGTGCGGGCGTTGCGGGGTTGCAGGCCGCTCTCTGCGCCGCAAAAACCGGCCGTAAAGTGGTGCTGCTGGAAACCTCTCCCAGGGTGGGCGGATGGCTGGCAGCGCAGTGTCTGCGTGACGCATCGGCCAATGCAACCGTTGCCGCCCTGTGTGGCGCTTTGCATCAGGCAGGTGTGCAAGTACGCACGCACACCACCGCCGTAGCCTGTTATGACCATTACCTTGTGGTCGCGGTCGAGTCTGTGCAGGATGTTGTAGCGATCACCGCGGTACGGGAACGCCTGTGGAAGTTCCGCGCACGCCAAGTCATTTTGGCGACGGGCGCCTTTGAGCGACCTATGTTGTTCCCCGATAACGATCGCCCAGGCATCATGTTGGCGGGTGCTGTGGAGCGCTACGCGGCGCTGTACGGTGTGGCGTGCGGCAGACGTGTGGTCATCGCAACCGCCTGTGACAGCGCGTATGGCGTTGCACACTCGCTGCGTGCGGCCGGGGTAGAGGTGGTTGCCATCGTGGAGCAACGCAGCGCCGACCAGCTAGGCGCGGATGTGGTCGTACCGCAAGGCGTAACGGTATGGCATAACTCTTATGTGGTCGGCGTGCGCGGCACCAGCGCAGTCACCGGTGTGCAGATTGTGGGTACCGGTGGGGGCAAAGTTACCTTCATCGGTGCAGACCTGATTGCACATGCCGGTGGGTTTACACCCAACGTGAGTCTGTATTCGCAGGCGGGCGGACATCTGCAGTGGGTGCAGACCTCGTCCATGTTCGTGCCCGCGGTGTCATTGCCTGGCTTGACCACCGTGGGCGCGTGCGCCGGAGTGTTCGACATGCCGCTTGCCATTGAGCATGCGAGCGCGGTTGGCAGTACGGACCCGGGTGCACCTTGGCCCGCACCACCGGCCGCAGGTAGCGGCATGGTGCCTGCCAATATGCAACCAACACAGGCAGCGCTTGCGGCACTGGGTCGCAAGCCAGGCATACAGTTTGTTGACTTCCAGCATGATGTGGGCGCCGACGATATTGCGCTGGCCGCGCGCGAAAACTACCGCTCGGTGGAGCACCTCAAGCGCTACACCACGACCGGCATGGCCACCGATCAGGGCAAGACCAGCAACATCAATGCGCTGGTGCTGATGGGGGAGGCGACAGGCCGTGCGCCGCAAGCCGTAGGCACCACCAGGTTTCGCCCACCCTACAAACCGGTCACGCTCAACGCGCTGGTGGGTGGTCGCATCAGCGAACGCTACCGACCCTTGAAGCAACTACCGGCTATGGAATTCCATACGGCGCGGGGCGCATTGTTTGAGGAGTTTGGTGGCTGGTGGCGGCCAGCGGCGTACCCTCAACATGGCGAGAATTTGATGCAAGCCGCAGCCCGCGAAGCCGCGGCCGTGCGCAGCGGGGTTGGTCTGTTTGATGGCAGCCCCTTGGGCAAGCTGGAGGTTTATGGACCCGATGCAGCCGCCTTTCTGGACCTCATGTATGTCGGCACTCTGTCCACCATGGCCGTGGGTGGTGCGCGTTATGGTGTGATGCTCAATGAGAACGGCATCGTGGTGGACGACGGTATCGTGGCACGCTTGGGTGTGAACCATTTTCTGGTAAACACAACGTCTGGCGGTGCAGAGCCTGCGGCACTGGCTTTTGAAGAATGGTTGCAGTGTGAGTTTGTAAACATGCAGGTGTTTGTGGTGCCACAGACCGCGCAATGGGGCAACGTTACCGTGTCGGGCCCCAATGCCTGGCAGTTGCTGGCACATGCAGGCTTCAGCGCCGATCTGGCACCCGCACATATGCAGCACATGACCTTGCGCGAATTCAATTGGCGCGGTATGCCGCTGCGCATCCTGCGCGCCAGCTTCCATGGTGAGCTGGGCTATGAAATCAACCTCCCGGCATCCCAAGCCGGTGCCGCGTTTGCGTCACTGTGGAAAGCGGGCGACGACTTGGGCGTATGCATGTACGGCGTGGAAGCACTGATGACCATGCGCCTTGAGAAAGGCTTCATCCACATTGGTGCGGATACCGATGGCACAACATTGCCAGGCGATGTCGGGATGGCACGTGCCGTGGCAAAAAAGGCGGCAAACTTTGTCGGTCGCCGCTCATTGATGCGCCCGGCGGCAATGGACGAAAGCCGTCCGCAACTCGTCGGCTTACAGGCTATGGATGGGAAGAGTGTTATTGCGGTGGGGGCACACATTGCAGACCAGGCGCCGCCCTGCAAGGCACAGGGGCATGTAACCAGTTCGGCATTCAGCCCCGCGTTACAACAACCCATTGCGCTGGCCATGCTGGAGGGCGGCGCACGCACGGGTAAAAAACTGATTGCCTGGAATATGGGCAAGCCTGTCGATGTGCGGGTGGTGAGCCTTCCTTTCTATGATGCGCGAGGGGAACGGCTGCATGGTTGAACACGGCCCATCATTCAAACAGTTGACGGGTGTTCGCGTGCTGAGCATCCGGCATTTTGCGGGCGACAGCGCGGCCAAGGATTGCACTGCCGCAGTTGGCCTGCAATGGCCCACGCAAACTGGGCGTTTCCAGGAACCAGTTCAGGAGCAAGGCGCATGGCTGGTATGGCGCAGCCCGCAGGAGGTGCTGGCATTTGCCCGAGACCAACAGCGCCTTCAAACCCTTCAGTTGGCGCTGCTGCCCGGGCGCCTGGAGACCGCGGCAGCATGGGATTTGAGCGAAGGGATGGCAGTATTTGAACTTCAGTCCGCTATGCTGGACGAATGGCTCGCGCGTCTGGTGGACGCTTGGTCCATACCGAAACGGGCGGGGCAATCCAGCCGCTGCAGATTGGCCGATGTGCCGGTGCTGCTGATGCGCATGGACAAGGAACGAGTGTGGTTGGCGGCTGACAAGCCAATCGCGCCGTACGTCAGTAACTGGCTGGCCTATACGCACCAAGGCGCCACGGCGGCGTGCTGATTTTTTGCGATCAAGCCAAGAGGAGGATTCGATCCAGACCTCCGCAACATTGATCGTCAGGGGTAGTGCCCAAGCACCGATTGCCGTCTGACCCGCAAGCTCGCGCAGCAGCTCAAGACACTCGAAGACTGCCGCCGACTGCTTGGGCGTCCAGTGCGATGGCAACGCGAACCAGGTAGCCGCTCGTGCGGCATGGCGGCGCGAGCGGCTCTGCGCAACCTTTCAGGGCTTGCGCTGCTCCAGCCGCAAGCCGGCTGCGGTCCGGTTCGGGAAGCCTTTCCAATACGTGTGGTCACTTTTGAACGTGCCATTCGCCTCGGCCGACCATTTCCCGTCCTTCGCGTTCTCGCCAATGTTCAGGTAGGAATCCATATTGGCATCGTTCTTGAGGTACTTGGCCAGGAAGGCGGTCGCAAAGTGTTGCGAGATATTGTTCATGCGTACGTTGTCCCAGACCGGGTCCAGATAGTGGTCGGCCGGAACAAAGGTCAAGTTTGGTACACGGACATACGTCTCACGTGGCGCTGGCATGGGAGCGCCGGCGTTGTGGTTGGCATTCTCGAACGTCAGAAGAAAACGCGGTGCATTGATGCTGCCTTCAAAGATACTGCGAACGCCAGGCGCGTAGCCAGATACATCGTCGACACTGCCAGCGACAAAAAACACCGGTGTCTTGACGCCTTCGAGCCCGGCCGCATCCCAAAAACCAGTCCTGAAGCCCCAGGGGGCGAAAGCCACTGCCGCCTTGATGCGTTTGTCCATAGAGGCCACGAAGGCCGGGTTACCGGCCTGCCGGACCGCCAGAGCCCCATTGGGCGTGCCCCATGAGAACCCGACGCTGGCGGCTGTGACGCCGCCACCGATGGCATTCACCACGCCATAACCGCCCATCGAGTAACCGATCAAACCCGTCATGTCGGCGTTGACCATGCCTTTGAGGGTTCCGGCCGGATCGTTCGCATTGAGCCGGGCCATCTCGCCCAGCACAAACAGCTGATCCAGTGGGCGGTTCAGCAAGGTACTGCCAAACGCGGCCTGATCGCTGTAGGTGCTGTCCGTGTGGTCGATGGACACCACCACGTAACCTTTGCTGGCAAGGTTCTCGGCCAGGGGGCTGAGCAGGAACCGGTTGCCAGGGTAACCATGCGAAATGATCAGCAAGGGGTAAGGGCCACCGGTCGGCTCGGGTGCGGCATCGCGCACCGCCTTGCCAGTCAGGACGACCTCGGTCTTGCCGTCGCGCACAAACACCCGGTACTGGCCGGCACCAGGTTGGGCGCCTGCCGCCTTGGAGGGATACCAGACTTCCACTGTCAGAGGACGGTCATAGACGGGGATTGGCTCACCGACCTTGGCCTTGAGGATGTCGAGCTGTTTCGGATTGACCAGCCCCAGCGTTTTCACACCAACGTTGAACTTGCCGTACGCCGCCAGCTCCGGCGCATCGTAGCGAATCGTGTCGATCCGGTTGTCCTGGGCCATGGCCAAGCCACCCCAGCCGAACAAGGCCGTCAGTCCCGTTGCAATTGCTTTTTTCAGCATGGTCACCCTTTGAAAGAAATAGTTGTGTCGAATGCGGTGCCCGGTGACCGCAAGGGCGCCAAGCATACTCTGGCTGCTGCATTTCCTCCTGTCGCGACGGAGGCTGTCGAGTCTGGCGGTGATCCGGCCAATCCGGCTGCACCATAATCCGCCCATGATGGAGCCCGGCCACACTGCAAGCGAGATCGGCGCTGTTCGGGTGCCGCTGGCGCGGCCCGGGGTGGCCTTCCTGCTGGCGCATCCGGCACACTTCATCGCGCTTGGCTTCGGCTCAGGACTAAGCCCACTGGCTCCTGGCACGGCCGGCACCCTGTGGGCGTGGCTGGCGTTCCTGGTGTTGCAGTCGTGGCTGTCACCGGCACAGATGGCGTGGTTGGTCGCCCTGTCCTTGCCGCTGGGCTGGTGGGCGTGCACGGTGGCCGCACGCAACATGGGGGTGCGCGACCCGGGCTGCATCGTATGGGACGAGGTGGCGGCGTTCTGGTGTGTCTTGCTGTTGCTTACACCGGCCGGAATTGGCGCCCAAGCCGTCGCATTTGTCCTGTTTCGTTTCTTTGACGCGGTCAAACCAGGCCCGGTCGGCTGGGCTGACCAATTATTTCACGGTGTGGACATGCAGCGCGATCGTCGGGCCTGGCCCAAGGCTGGCCTGGGCATCATGCTCGACGACGTGGTGGCTGCGTTTTGCACGTTGCTGGTGATCGCGGCCTGGAGATTCTGGTGAATCAGCCAGAACCCGGGTCACCGACCACGGCAGACCTGGTGCAGTTGTTGGCGCAGGCCTTGTTGGAGCGCCGCTGGACACTGGCCAGCGCAGAGAGTTGCAGTGGCGGCATGATTGCGGCTGCCTGTACCGACCTGGCCGGCTCCTCCGAATGGTTCGAACGCGGTCTGGTGACGTACTCCAACACTGCCAAGAGCGAGCTGCTGGGCGTGCCCGCCAGTGTCATAGCCGCACACGGCGCCGTCAGCGAAGCAGTGGTACGCGCCATGGCACAAGGCGCCATTACACACTCGAAAGCCCAGGTATCCGTTGCCGTGACCGGTGTGGCGGGTCCGAGCGGCGGTACGCCCGAAAAACCGGTCGGCACGGTCTGGTTCGGCTGGTGCGTGGCTGGCCAGGTACAGGCGCAACTGCGCCACTTCGACGGTGGACGCGCCGCAGTGCGGCAAGCGACCGTGGAACATGCGCTGCAGGGCCTGTTGGCGCTACTCGCTCCCCGGCGCGACGACCCACTCACACCACGTTGAGTTCGCGCAGTGGCCGATTGGCCAGGACGCGGCTCCAGCCAAACTCCGACAGGTCGAGCGACTCGAAACGGCCGCTGACCACCAATTCGGCCAGGGCGCGCCCGATTGCTGGCGCTTGCTGCAGGCCGTGCCCGCTCAAGCCGTTGGCGAAGTACAGGTTGTCCAATTCGGGGTGCAGCCCCAGGATCAGGTTTTGGTCGAAGGTATTCACGTCGTAGTGGCCAGCCCAGGCATTGACCACGCGTGCCGCCGCAAAGCCGGGCACCCGGTGCGCCAGTGCTGGCCACAGCGTGTGGTCGAACAGGGCATGGTCAACCTCGAAGTCGGTGCTCTGCCGGTCCGCGTTCTCGGGCGGCGCCACCCCGGCGATGAAGCCCTCTCCTTCCGGCCGGAAATAGACACCGGTTGGGTCAATCACCAGCGGGCTATCGGGTACCGAAGCCGGGGTACGAAAAAAGAAAACACAGCGCTTGCGCGCCTGCACCGGCAACTCGATGCCCACCGACTGCGACAGCGCAGCGGCACCAGTTCCCGCAGCGTTGATGACGGCGGAACACTGCACCTCACTGCCATCGTCAAGCAGCACTGCGGCCACCCCGTGCCGATCGCGGCGCAAGCCGATGACCTTGGCACGGCGGTACAACGCGCCCTGTGAGATGGCCTTGCGCCGCAACGCCATCAACAGGCTATACGCATCCAGCCAACCCTCACCCGTCAAACCGAGCGCGCCAGCCGCAAGGTCGCCCGTGTGCAGCCAAGGAAAACGCGATGCCAGTTGCGCCGGCTCCAGCAAGGCGACGTCGGCGCCGCAGCCGCGCTGCAGCCTGTGGTTGTGCTGCAGCACCGCCTGACCGGCGTCGGATGCAAGGAACAGGTAGCCGGCTTCGCGAAAAGCGAGATCCGGCACCTGGCCGTCAACCGCCAGCGTCTGCGCCGCCGCACGGACAAACTGTGTGCCGAACTGCGACATGCGGATATTGCCCGGTGTCGAGAACTGGTGCCGGATTGATGCCGCCGAGCGGGTGGTAGCGCACCAGAGGTAAGCGGGGTCTTGCTCCAACACCAGCACTGAGCGGCCGCACAAACCCGGATGCGCAGTCAGGAAGTAGGCGGCCGCGCTGCCGACCGCAGCACCGCCCACAATGACCACATCAAATTGCTGCACGGTGCAAACTCAGTCCGCCAGTTCAACCCGGTTGCGGCCACCCGCCTTGGCGCGGTACAGGGCCTGGTCGGCCCGGTGCATGAACGCCGCCAGGTCGTTGTCGCCGAGCTGGTACTGCGCGACTCCAAAACTGGCAGTGAACACCAGCACCTGCTCGTCCGGCATCTTGGTGCGCAGCGCGGCAACGCCATCGCAGATACGGATTGCCGCCATTTGCGCAACCGGCAACCCGGTGTGTGGCAAGACGACGGCAAACTCCTCGCCACCTACACGCGCCACCAGGTCCACGGTGCGCGCCATGTCCCGCAAGTACTGGCCCAGAACGCGCAGTATCAGGTCGCCGCCTTCGTGACCGAAACGGTCGTTGATGGTCTTGAAATGGTCCAGATCGAAGACGATGATGCTGCACGGGTCGCCATACCGTTTGGCCAGCTCCAGCATCTGGGCTGCGCGCTCCTGAAACATGCGACGGTTCGCCAGGCCGGTCAGATCGTCGGTGTGTGCCAGGCGGTCGAGCTGGCTGCGCATGGCGGCAAGTTGCTGATGCGAGCGGGCCAGCGCCACTGCCGCGTCGTGCAACACCTGCAGTTCATGGATCGCCTCGCTGCCTTCGGACATAGCCTGACCCTCCCCAGCCAGCCGCAGTGATGCCGCCAGACGTTTGAGCGGGCGCGCAAACACCAGAAAAATCAGCGCGGTCGCTACCAGCAGGGCCAAGGCAATGATCGCCATGGCCAGCAGCAGTGATCGCCGTGCCGCCTGCACAGCGCCGAAGATGCCATCCGACTCCGCAAGCGCAGAATCCACTGCCTCCGCGCCCAGTTGCACGCCCAGGTTGAACAATGACTGCGCAACCGGTTCCCACCGGGTCAGCGCCGCCGCCCGCGCAGCAACGCCGCTCAAGCGCATGTCGACCAGATTCTCATCCAGCACCGCCAGCGCCGAGGCAACCTGCTCGCGGATCTCTGATGTGCCTTGCAAGGCGCTGTCGTCACGCACGGTCTGCAGGCGCAGCCGGCGCTCGTCGCGTTCATCGGCCGTGGCGACCCACAGGATAGCCTCGCCGTCGCGCGCCAGACGCTCCAGGCCCCTTACCACCCGGGTCGCCTCGAAAGTTTTGGGCATTGCCACGTCATAGATGCGGCTGGCCTTGTTCTCAATCTCGGCCTGCTGGAGAGCGACCATCCACACCGCGACCGCGCTGAGCAAAGCCACCACCACGACAATCGTCGCCGTGGCGGTCATCAAACCCAGTTTGCCTTGCTGTTGTTGTGCCAATCCGCGGTGCCCTCGCCAATCCCGAATCCACAACTATTTTGGCATCAATCGACCATTGGCCAGGAGCGGGCAATGGCGGTCGATGGCGGTCGATGGCTATTCAGGCACGTACGAATCCATTCAGCGCCCGGCGTGGTGTGTGTTGCTGGGTGGGGCAACAACCAATGCGACAGAACATCTGCACGGTTTCTTCAGTGGCCGGTTTACCCAGCAGCAGCATGTGCAACTGGTCATAGTGCTGGCGCAGCTCCGGGAACTCCTGCGCGCCTGGCTCATCGGGTGCACCCGCAAACCGAGTTCGGTCGCCTTGAGTTGCAATCGCATGTAGGTGCGTCCGGCGCTGACTTCGGCGCTGCGCTGGGTACCGGCCGCCGCATGGCGCGCGGTCGGGGTGGACAACCAGACAAAGCCCATCGCCGTCCGGCTGAACTCCTCATAGCTGGCCAGGATCTGGTTGAATCCGATACTTCCCGGCGGCGGCGCCACGGTGCGGTCGAACGTCCCCACCAGCGCCGCAACCCGCGCCAGCGGCTTGTTCCCCGAGATGCCGTCGCGATAACGGGCGATCTCGGCACTGCCAACCCGCGTCAATTGCATACTCTCAAGCATGGTGCGAGGTGTGGCGATTTCGACCCGCGCTGAATCCAGACACAAGGTTCGCAGCGGTCCTACGCGTTGCGCGTCCACCGTGCCCGCGAACTGCACTATCGGGTCTTCCAGCGCCAAGCGCAGCGCCTCCAGCGTCGCCGGTGCGACTGGCCGCGCTGTGTCGTACTCGATCCTTGCGGTGTGGCAGCGCAGCCCCCCTGCTGCCGCAAGTATTGGCCCAGATGCGCCTGGCCCTGCCGCAGGTGCAGGTGGAGTTGGTGGTCAGCAACGCGGTCAGCAACCTTTTGCGGCGCGAAGCCTACATTGCCGTGCGCATGGTGGCGCCCGACCAGACCACCGTGATTGCCAAACGCATTGGCAAGGTAACGCTGGGCATCTACGCCCATCGCAACTACCTGCGTCGGCGCGGCGCGCCCAAACAGGCCCAGGACCTGGCCAGCCACGCATTGGTAGGGTACGACCGGGACCGGGCCATCATCAACGGTTTCGCGGCCTTCGGTATGCCCGTAGAGCGGGAGAATTTTGCCCTGCGCACCGATGACCTGATCGCCTACCAGGAAGCCATCCGGGCCGGTTTGGGCATCGGTTTCCTGGCCGACTATGTCGCACGCGTTGACGCCAATCTGGTCCCGATCCTGCCTGCAATCAAATTACCGCCGATACCGGTCTGGCTGGCAGTGCACCGGGAAATACGCACCAGCCAACGGATTCGCCAGGTGTTCGATTTCCTGGCGGGCGCTGTGCCTGCAGCATTGTGAATGTTGACTCCCGCACTGGAACCAAACAGGCACCCGAACCAGCTGACCTTGCAGTAGTTCTACACCACCTTTTATTCCTGGAGCCATAAAAGATGGCGCGGTGTTATCCCGCGCTCATTGTCTTGACGCTGCGCTCGCTGGCGCAATTGATACTGACACCAATCACCGACGGCGCGTTGCTGCAGATTGAACACGCCCGCTGCCACTGATCCAGCGGCAGTCCTGGCCACTGGCCAGAGCGCACAGCGTCACGCTGCCAGAGCCAGCGGTCGCCTGACCGACACACCAACTGCCTGCAAGCGCTGGCGCAAACGCAGCAACTGCCGGTCCTTGCTGAGCAGCAAGGCGCCGTGTGCGACTGCCAGGTCCACGAACGGCTGATTGTCCGGGTCGCCGCAACGCACGCCGCAGCGTATGGGTACCGGAAGCAGTTGGGCCAGGTGGTCGAACTGTCCCAGCAGCCATCCCGGGGCCACCGCAAGACGCTGCGACTGCGCCACGATCTTCGGATAGACCAGCACCCGTGCCAATTCCTCGCGCATCGGCAGCGTGGCAAGCCAGCGCAGCGCGTCTGCGCCAAGTGCAGCCGACAGGGACGCGGTGGACGGATCCCGGAACAGCAGCAGATCAAGTACGGCGTTGGTGTCGATGACCACCAGACCCGTCGCCGCCATGGCCGCGCCTAGTCCGGCGTGAAGGTGCTGGACGGCTCTCGGCGTGCCGAGCCGCGCACCATATCAAACCGAAACAGGCGGCATTCGATCGGCCCGTTCCACATCGGCACACGGCGCGACTCCTTCAGGCGCATCTTGCCGGGCAGCTTGAGGTCCGGCGTCAACACCCAAGCCGTCCAGCCGGCGTAGTTTTTCTTCCAGTGTGCCGCCAGTTGCACGAAGAAATCTGCGCCACCATCGGCCTGCGCGACCTCCCGCCCGACGGCTGGCGCAGCTTCGCCGGTTTCGCGCGGTGCGCTTGCGCCGCGCCGCGCCGAGGCGCCGAACCCGGCGGCCTCCATGCGTTCGCCATAGGGCGGATTGACCAGCATCAGGCCGGGCGTGGGTGAGGGCGGCATGCGCTGCAAGGCATCGCCGCCGCGAAACGCAATGGCATCAGCCACACCGGCCCGTTGTGCGTTGCGCTGTGCGAAATCCACCATGCGGTGCGCCACGTCGCTGCCAAAAATTTGCGGTGTGGCGCCAGCCGCTGGAAGGCGTTGCGCGCGTTGCGCCTCGGCGCGCACCCCATCCCAGACATGCGGTTGGAACGGCAACATCTTTTCGAACGCGAAGTGCCGCAACATGCCCGGCGCGATCCGGCAGGCAATCTGCGCCGCTTCGATGGCAATGGTGCCGCTGCCGCAACACGGGTCATACAGCGGTAACTGCGGATCTTCAGGCCAGCCACTGGCGGCGATCAAGGCGGCGGCCAGTGTTTCTTTCAACGGCGCCTCCCCTTTGTCTTCGCGCCAGCCGCGCTTGAACAGGGCTTCCCCCGAGGTGTCGATGTACAGCGACACGGCGTCGGTACCCAGGTGCGCGTAAATGCGGATGTCCGGCCACTGCGTGTTCACGTCCGGTCGTACGCCACCGGCCTTGGCCCGAAAGCGGTCACACACGGCGTCCTTGACTTTCAGCGCCGCAAAATTCAGGCTGGTCAGCGGGCTGTGCTGGGCCGTCACTTCGACCTTGATCGACTGGCGCGGCGTGAACCAGATTTCCCACGCCACCTCGCTGGCAGCACGGTACAGGTCCTGCTCGTTGCGGTACATGCCATGGAACAACTGCACCAGCACGCGCTGCGCCAGCCGACAGTGCAGATTGAGCAGTTGCGCGTCGCGCCAGGCGCCTTCGAGCAAAACACCCCCACGCCGTTTGTCGATTTGCGGCGCCGGGCGCTGGGTGATGCGCGCGACCTCGGCCAGCAGCAGATCCTCCACACCGGCAGCGCAGGGCAGGAACAGTTGCAGATGGTTCATGCAACGGCCGCCGTGTTGATACTGCGCACAATCGACCGCATTACAGGGCGCGGCGCAGGCTGGCCGGGGCGATCTTCAAACCCTCGCGGTACTTGGCCACGGTGCGCCGCGCGCAGGCAATTCCCTGCTCCTTGAGCATCTCCGACAGCAGATGGTCACTCAGCGGTTTGCTGGCGGGCTCGGCACCGATGAACTGTTTGATTAAGGCCGGTACCGCCTTACTGGACGCGTTGCCACCCGACTCGTTAACCAGACCAGAGCCAAAGAAGTACTTGAGCTCGAAGGTGCCCTGCGGCGTGGCCATGAACTTGGCCGTGGTCACGCGGCTGATGGTGGATTCGTGCAGTCCGAGTTCGTCGGCAATCTCGCGCAGCACCAGCGGGCGCATGGCCAGCGCGCCATGCGTGAAAAAACTCTTCTGGCGCTCGACGATGGCGCTGCTCACGCGCAGGATAGTGTCAAACCGCTGCTGGATGTTCTTGATGAACCAGCGCGCCTCCTGCAACCGCTGCTGCAGCGCTGCATAGTTGGAGGAATCAGAACCGCCGCTGCGGTGCTGCTTGAGCGCGTTCGCATAGATGTCGTGCACGCGCAGGCGTGGCATCACGTCGGGGTTGATCTGCGCGCGAAAGCGTATCTGTGTGCCCTTGCCAACCTGGGTCACCAGTACGTCGGGCACCACAATATTGCGCTCCACACTCACAAACCGCCGCCCGGGCCTGGGCTCGAGCCGTCCAATCAGTGTGATCGCCTCGCGCACCGTCGCGTCACCTGCGCTACACAACTGCATCAGGCGCTTGATGTCGCGCCGCGCCAGCAAGTCCATCGGCTGCTTGCAGATCCGAAAGGCCACGGCCAGGGTGTGCTCCTTTTCAGAGCCAGGCGGCGCCGAGCGGCGCAGGGAGTGCAACTGCAGGCGCAGGCACTCGCCCAAGTCGGCTGCGCCGACGCCCACCGGGTCGAATCCCTGCAGTATGCGCAGCGCCACCGTGAAGTGGTGCACCAACTGCAGGGCCTCTTCTTCATCACCCGGCGCCAGACTGGCGGCCAAGTCGACCAACGGATCTTCCAGGTAGCCGTTGTCGTTGAGCGATTCGATCAGGAAACGCAAGGCCACGCTGTCTTCCTGGCCGAGCCGCGTTGCCAGGGCCTGGCGATGCAGATGCGATTGGAGAGACTCCTGGCTGCGCGCCAGTTCTCCAGCGTCCACATCGTCTTCGGTGCCAAGATTGTTGCCGTGCGCCTTGGCGTCGCCGCCCCATTCGTTGTCGTCCGGCGCCATTTCAACCGTGCCGTCGCCGTCCCAGCTCTCGGCATCGGCTGCCGAAAGCGGCGTCACGCCGTTATCACTGGCGGGCGTGCCGGAATCCGCGGCATAGTCAGGTGCCGCCGCCAGCTCGGCGTCCCGATCGGCTTGGCGCACTGGCGCATCGACCTGTGCCAGACCGAACTCTTCGCGCAGCGGCTGCTCCTCGGTTAGTTCCAGGAACGGGTTGTCGTCGAGCATCTGGCTCACCTCCTGGCTGAGCTCGAGCGTGGAGAGCTGCAAGAGACGGATCGACTGCTGCAGTTGCGGCGTTAGCGCAAGGTGCTGCGATACGCGTAGCGATAGACCCGGCTTCATGGAAGCCTACATCCTGAAGTGCTCACCCAGGTAGACCCGGCGCACATCGGCGTTGTCGACGATCTGCTCCGGGGTTCCCTGGGCCAGCACATCACCATCATTGATGATGTAGGCGTGGTCGCAAATACCGAGCGTCTCGCGCACGTTGTGGTCGGTGATGAGCACCCCGATTCCGCGCGATTTCAGAAAATTGATGATGCGCTGGATTTCGATGACAGCAATCGGGTCGATGCCGGCAAACGGTTCGTCGAGCAGGATGAAACGCGGCTGCGTGGCCAGGGCACGGGCGATCTCGACGCGCCGGCGCTCACCTCCAGACAGGGATAGCGCCGGTGATTGGCGCAGATGATCGACCCGCAAATCTGCCAGCAGGCCATCGAGTCGCTCGGAGATCACGGTCGAGCCGAGTGGCCGACCCTGCGCGTCGGTCTGCAATTCCAGTACCGCACGCACGTTGTCCTCGACGTTGAGCTTGCGAAAGATCGACGCCTCCTGTGGCAGGTAACTCAGGCCCAGGCGCGCGCGACGGTGGATCGGCATGTGTTCCACCGACTGGCCGTCTATCGTGATGTCGCCAGCGCTGGCGCGCACCAGACCAACGATCATGTAGAACGATGTCGTCTTGCCCGCGCCATTCGGACCGAGCAGGCCGACCACCTCGCCCTTGCCGACCGTCAGCGACACATCCTTGACGACGGTACGCCCGCCATAGGTCTTTTGCAGGTGGCGCGCTTCCAGGCTGCTCGGCGGCGCTGCGCCCGCTGCCGGGGCGGCCGCAACCGTCACTTTTTGACTCCGCCAAGCGTGGCGGAACGGCGCAATGTGGCCGCAGCACTGGCCGCAGCAGCCGGCGCGACGGCACCGGGGCGGCTCTCGTCATTGACGCGCGGGGTCAGCATGGCACGTGCCCGCGGCGGGTTTCCATCGGGTCCGACCTTGGCATTGCCGCCGTCCACAGTCAACACGCTCGTGGAGTTGTCGTACACGATCACAACACCGCTCATTTCGTCATTCAGTACCGTGCCCAGATAGCGGCGCATTTCGGCGCGCTGAATGAACTTGACGACATCAGCCTTTCCGTCATAGTCAATCAGATCGGCCTCGCCCTCCATGAACTCGTCCTGGGTGCCAGGACGGGTATCACGCTTTTGCCGGAAGAACGCCCGTTTACCTGGCTCGGCCTTCATGACACCAAACTGATTTCCGTCCGAATCCTGGCGCACATCGAGCTGCGCGCCGCGAATCACCATCGTGCCTTTGGTCACAACCACCCGGCCGATAAAGACGCTGGTCTGTTTGACATCGTCATAACGCAGGCTGTCCGCTTCGATGTTCATCGGCTTGTTGCGGTCAGCCCGTTCTGCGCGCAATGGCGTCACAAGCACAACACATGCCAGAATCAGAAAAAGCCGGGGAAAGAGGGTTTTCATAAAGGCACGAATCTTGCTGTAACGTTCCGGCTTTTATTGTAGCCGTCGACCAACTGACCAGCGTGGTGCTGCCGCAACGCTGGTCACAGGTCCAAACTGCAAACCGCTCCAGCGAAGAACAAGCCCAACCTGCAGTCGGGGTTCGGACTGCATCGAAAGGGGGTTGGAATCATGCCCCGGGGGACCCGCCGTTGACTAACGGCCGGCACGCACCTCGGCAACCAGGAAGTCCACGATCTGCAGGGCGCGTGGCATGTTTTTGGCCAAGGTACCGTCCGTATAAAAGCGTCCGGCAACACCCATCGCCGGCACGCCTTCGACGCGGTAGGTGTTTTGCAACTGGGTCGCCCGGCCGGCTTTGGAGGCGGTCGAGAAGTCGTTGAAGCGCTCCATGAACTTGGCTTTGTCGACCCCCTGCCTGGCAATCCAGTCGGCGATTGCGTCGCCTTTGTTCAATTGCAGCTTCTCCGCATGGATGGCGGCGAACACCTTGGCATGGAGCTTGTCAATCAGGTCCATCGCCTCCAGCCTGTAGTACAGTCGCTGTTTCTGCACAAATTCGTCACGGAATCCAACCGGCACACGGCGTACCGAGACATCCTTGGGGGCGCGCTTGATCCATGCCTCAAGGGCCGGCTCGAATGCGTTGCAATGCGGGCAGTTGTACCAGAAGAACTCCACTACCTCGATCTTGCCGGCAGGCGCCTCCACCGCCGCGCGCTTGTCCAGCACGAGGTAATCCGCACCCTGTTCTGGCTTCTGCGCCTGCGCCTGCGCGCTGGGGGCCCAAACCGGCGCCATCACTGCAGCCGAGACGGCTGCCATCGAAAAATCACGACGTTTCATCACGCATTACTCCTAAAATTTGGAAACTGGCCCACCCTGCGACCTCCACCGGCAGCATTAGTTCAGCGCTGCACCCGCACCAAGGCGGCCTCCATACCCAACGCCTCAAGCTTTTCCTTCACCTTGTCGGCATCGTCCTTCTTGTCCATCGGACCCACACGCACACGGAAGATCGTCCGGCCAGACTGCTCACGTTCCGAAACCTTGGCCTCCAACCCGGCCAGCGACAACTTGGCGCGCTGGGCCTCGGCATCGTCCGCCACGCGGTAGGCGCCGACCTGTACAAAATAGGAGAACGGATCAATGCCGGCGCCGGATGACCGCGCTTTGGCCAAATCTCCCAACGGGTCTGCGCTGCTGCTCGCCTTGGTGTCCGGCTTGGCTTCCAGCGGTACGACTGCCGCCTTGCCCGCTGCACTCGCGGCCGCTGTCGGCTCGGCCGCCACCGGTGCCGAGGCCGCCGCCCGCGCCGGGTTCTTGCCGTACAAGGGTGCGTTCGGATCCCAGTCCTTATTCTTCTTGGCCTCGGCAGCGTCTTGCTCAGTAGAACGGATTTGCCCTTTGTTGACAAAGGGAATCGGCACCTTGGTCACGTAGATGGCAACCGCCAGCGCCAACCCCAGGCCAATCAAAAGCCCGATGATCAGGCCAAGAAAGGTACCCCCACGTTGGTAATTCATGTAAAGCCCCTGCGAACATGTTTCATGGTGTGACGGTCGGCTTTTTGGGGCATCACATTTTCTGCGGAGCGCCAACACCCAGCACCGCCAGGCCATTGCGCAAAACCTGCGCCGTGGCGGCCACCAGTGCAAGGCGAGCCTCGCGCAGCACCGGGTCCTCCACCAGGATCCGCTCGGCATCATAGTAACTGTGGTAGCTCGCGGCCAGTTCACGCAGGTAAAAACTGACGTCGTGCGGTGCGAAATCGCGCGCCGCATTCGACAACATATCGGGGTACTTGGCCAGTTCCAGCATCAATGCCTGCGCCGGCGCGCTGTCCAGCGCTGCCAGCGAGACCTGGCCAAGTGCGCGCTGATCTCCGGCCCAGGACGCCAGCACCGAGCAGATGCGGGCATGGGCGTACTGCACGTAGTACACAGGGTTTTCGTTGTTCTGCGCCAGCGCCAAGTCGACGTCGAAGACGTACTCGGTGTCCGGTTTGCGGCTGAGCAGGAAAAACCGCACCGCGTCCTTGCTGGTCCATTCAATCAGATCCCGCAGGGTCACGTACGAGCCGGAGCGTTTGGATATCTTCACCTCCGCTCCACCCCGCATCACTCGCACCATGGTGTGCAGAACATAGTCCGGGTAACCCGCCGGGATACCGACGCCAGCCGCCTGCAAACCGGCGCGCACCCGCGCAATCGTGCCATGGTGGTCGGTGCCCTGGATATTCACCACCTGCGCGAACCCGCGCTCCCACTTGCTGATGTGATAGGCCACATCCGGCACGAAGTAGGTGTAACTACCGTCGCCCTTGCGCATCACGCGGTCCTTGTCGTCACCGTAGTCGGTGGAACGCAACCACAATGCGCCATCGCGCTCGAACGTCTTGCCCGCCGCCTGCAAGAGCTGCACCGTGGCCTCCACCTTACCCGTGGTGTACAGGCTCGACTCCAGAAAGTAGTTGTCAAAACGCACCGCAAAAGCGTGCAGGTCGAGGTCCTGCTCATGGCGCAGGTAGGCCACCGCAAACTCGCGAATCGCATCCAGATCTTCCACGTCACCATTCGCCGTGGTCACCCGATCATCAGCACGAACAGTTTTGCAATCCAGGAAATCAGCGGCGATGTCAGCAATATAGTCTCCGTTGTAAGCCGTTTCAGGCCAGTTAGCGTCTCCAGGCTTAACTCCCAGCGCCCGCAACTGGGTGCTGCGGGCAAGCGTCGCAATCTGCACTCCGGCATCGTTGTAATAGAACTCCCGGTAAACCTTCCACCCCTGGGTGGCGCACAAATTGCAGATTGCATCGCCAAGCGCTGCTTGACGGCCGTGTCCGACGTGCAACGGGCCGGTTGGATTAGCCGAGACAAACTCCACCAGCATGCGTTGTTCGCGCGCGCTGTGGGTGCCAAAAGAATCAGCCGCGTCCAGGATTTCGCGCACCACCTGTTGCTTGGCCACAGGTTTGAGGCGGATATTGATGAACCCGGGGCCAGCGATGTCCACGCCGTCCACCCATTTTCCGAAAGCCGGTGTGGCCAGCAAAGCGTCGCGCAGGGTCTCGGCCAATTGGCGCGGTTTGGACTTCAGCGTCTTGGCCAGTTGCATTGCCACAGTGGTGGCAAAGTCGCCGTGGGAAGCCACTTTGGGTGACTCGAACTGCGCCCGCTCGGCTGCATCCGGCGCGAGTTTCTCGAGCACCTGTCGCAGGGCTGCGAGCAGTTCTTTCTTGACAATCACCATCGAACGATTTTAACGGCCGACGGTCAGCCAGATTGCCTGCTGCTTCGTTGTGGATTGGAACCCCGCCCGGGATTCATGCAAACAGCCCACCTTTCACAGGATCCAACATGAACAAACTACTGTCCCTGATCGCTTTTGGCGTCGCCCTGTCCTTCGGTACCGCCCACGCCGAAGACAAAGTGAAAACTCCGCAACAGGGAAAAATGGCAATGTGCAACAAGGAAGCCACCGACAAAAAGGGAGATGAGCGAAAGGCATTCATGAAAACCTGCCTCGGCGCCAAGAAGGACACCCAGCAAAGCAAGATGAAGGCCTGCAACACGGAAGCCAGCGGGAAAAAAGGCGACGAGCGCAAGAAGTTCATGAGCGAGTGCCTGAAGAAGGCTTGACACCGGCCTGCCGAGCGCAGGCTGCGCTCGGCGCCGCAGCACGGTAGCTGCGGGCCGGTCATCCCTCCCGGTAGCCGGGCTGGCGGTAATGGTGGTTGAGGAAATCGATCCAAAGGCGCAGGCGCAGCGGAAGGCGCTTGCGCTGCGGGAAAACCGCGAAGATGCCGTCTGGCGGCGCAGCGAACTGCTCCAGCACCGCTACCAGCGCGCCGCTGGCGATCGCTGTCTGTAGTTACCAATAGCTGCGCCAGGCAATGCCATACCCGGCCAGACACCACTCGTGCAAACCTGTCCATCGCTGCAGTCCAGTGGTCCGTCCGGGCGCAAGTACAGCAACTCGAATGCGGACATCGCCACCGCTGCGGCTTTTGTCCCCGTGAGCTTTGCCTGCCGCGTCGTCACCCGGAACGCCCAACCACGGGTTTGCGACGCCTCACTGGACAATGCAAGGCAATCAAAACGCACGAGTTCGACCGGATTTTGCGGTGTCCCGTGCTGTTGCAAATAACGCGGCGAGGCAACACACAGGCGCCGGTTGTCGGCCATGTGCAAACTGATGAGGGAAGAGTCCGTCATGCCTCCGACGCGCACTGCGCAATCGTAGGCCTCGCCAGCGATGTCGATCACACGGTCACTCAGGTTGAGCGAGATTGTGACCTCTGGGTGCAGTTCTCAAAACTTCGGAGCCAGTGGCGCGACATGGCGACGCCCAAATCCTGCTGGCGCCGTAATGCGCAAGTGACCACTGGCTTTCACGCCGCCCTCTCAAACACTTGCCTCGGCACTTGCAACGTCCGCCAGAATTTGCTTGCAATCCGCTAGGAATGCGCAGCCTTCCTGGGTCAACGTGATGCGCCGCGTGCTGCGCAGCATCAGTTTGACGCCAAGGCGTTTTTCCAGCGCATCGATGCGC
>JAJAZK010000220.1 GCA_026785765.1 Rhodoferax sp.
GGGCGCGCCCACGCGCAGGTCACTGTCGCCCAGGTCTGGCAGGCGCCGCTGCTGCTGGTTCTGCTACTGCTCGCCTGGCCTACGGCCGCCTGGGGTGAGGCACTGCTGCGCGCGCTGCTGGCATTGCCGGCGCTGGCACTGGTGCTGGCGCTGGACCTGCCGCTGGTGCTGCTGGCCGAGATCTGGAAACTGTTACTCGACGCACACGACCCCGGCGGCTGGAAGCTGCTGGTGGCATGGTCCGACCTGTTGCGCAGCGGTGGCCGAGTGATCACGGGTATGTTGGCGGCGACGGCCGTGGTGGCAGCGGCCTGCGCGCTGGAACGCTTGCGGCTCAGGCCGCGGAAGCAGGCCCGTTGACGCGGCGGGTTGGCGGCTACGCGACAACCGTGGGCGGGCGCGGGTCCGCGGTCAAAACCGGTGCTTCAATTCCCCTTTCACCACCAAACAACAACCGCACCGGCGCGACGCTGGCTGCTGCCGGTTTCTGATGGCTGTTGCGCACACGCGGTGGTAGACTAACCCAGATCCCACCGTCACCCGAGTGGCACTGTCTCCTGCTTCACAGCCTCTGGATGGTCACCATGAACCGCTGTTTGCCTTTGTCCCGATTGCGTCTGCGCTTTGGCGTCATTTTGTTGCTCCTGTGCGGCCTCGCGTCGATGGCTCAGGCTTTCGAGAACCTGCGCCAGTTCCCGCCCGGCGCCAAGCGTGCGACGTTGCTGGTGACCGCGCCGCCCAACGTGACGATCGACGGCGTTGATGCGCGGCTCTCGCCCGGTGCACGCATCCATGGCCCTAACAACATGCTGGTGATGTCCGCAGCGCTGGTTGGACAGGCGGTGCCGGTGAACTACCAGCTCGACGGCCTGGGCCAGCTGACACGGGTCTGGATCCTGAACCAGGCCGAACAGGACGCGCAACGCGCCAATGCGGTGCCAGTCGTGAATTTCGTCTTTGGCTCCGCAGCGCCGGCGGTGAAGACCGACGACGGCAAGACGCCTTTCGATCAACTTCCCAAATACCGGGCCAAACCCTGAGCTGCTCCGCCAGCAGCGTTGGTTTGCCCGGTCTGGCCCGGAACCGTGGGCGAATTGACTGTATCTAATTGGCCAGGACAGCAAGCGCGTGATACCTCCATGAGCAAAAAAGTATTCATCAAGACCTTCGGCTGCCAGATGAACGAGTACGACTCGGACAAGATGGTGGACGTGCTTCGCGCAGCCGAGGGTTATGAGCCGACCCAGGACGTGGAGCAAGCCGATCTGATCATTTTCAATACCTGCTCGGTGCGCGAAAAGGCCCAGGAGAAGGTTTTTTCCGACCTTGGGCGGATCAAACACCTCAAAAGCCGTGGTGTGCAGATCGGCGTCGGTGGCTGTGTGGCAAGCCAGGAAGGTGCGGCGATCATCGACCGCGCGCCATATGTCGACGTGGTGTTCGGGCCGCAGACCCTGCACCGCCTGCCCGAGTTGTTGCGCCAGCGCACGTTGCAAGGGCGCCAGCAAGTGGACATCAGTTTTCCCGAGATCGAGAAGTTTGACCACCTGCCGCCCGCGCGCGTGGACGGGGCGACGGCCTTTGTCAGCATTATGGAGGGTTGCTCCAAATACTGTAGCTACTGCGTCGTGCCGTATACCCGCGGTGAGGAAGTATCACGCCCGTTCGACGACGTGCTGGTTGAAGTCGCGGGGCTGGCGGACCAGGGTGTGCGCGAGGTGACCCTACTGGGCCAGAACGTGAATGCCTACCGGGCGGCGTTTGGGCAGGGCGGCGCCACGGCCGACCTGGCGACCGTGATCGAATACGTGGCCGACGTTCCCGGCATCGAGCGCATCCGTTTCACGACCAGCCATCCGAAAGAATTCACGCCGTCATTGATCGCCGTCTACGGGCGGGTTGCGAAACTGGTCAACCATCTGCACCTTCCGGTGCAACATGGCTCGGATCGCATCCTGTCGGCTATGAAGCGGGGCTACACGGCCATCGAATACAAGTCCATCGTGCGCAAGTTGCGCGCCATCCGGCCCGATCTGGCGCTGTCGAGTGACTTCATTGTGGGTTTTCCCGGTGAGTCCGACGCTGACTTCGAGAAGCTGATGCAGTTGATCGACGATATCGGCTACGACAGCTCTTTCAGTTTCATATTCAGTCCGCGCCCGGGCACACCGGCGGCGGCTCTGCGTGACGATACGGCGCACGCGGTCAAGCTGGCGCGTTTGCAGCGCCTGCAGGCAGCCATTGATTCCAGTGTGCGCGGCATCAGCGCCAGCCGTCTGGGATCCGTGCAAAAGGTTTTGGTCGAGGGTGTTGCGCGAAAGAACTGCAGCGAGTTGTTCGGCCGAACCGAGTGCAATCGCGCGGTGGTTTTCGCTGGCCCCAAGCGCCTCGTCGGAACCATGGTGGACGTGCGGATCACACAGGCACCGCAGCGCTCCCTGCGCGGCGAAGTGGTGAAGGTCGCACCGGAGCTACTGTCCGCGTAACGCCAGCGCCCATTGCGGGCGGCGCGCAGTCTGTGGAGCTCGGGGTTGCAACCGCGCCAGGCACGCCGCGCTGCTAGAACGGCATCTTCGGCATGCCCTTCATGCCGCCCATGCGTTTCATCATCTTCATCATTCCGCCGCCCTTCATCTTTTTCATCATGTCCTGCATTTGCTCGAATTCCTTGAGCATGCGGTTGACTTCCTGTACCTGGACGCCGGCACCGGTTGCAATTCGGCGTTTGCGGGTAGCCTTGATGAGCTCGGGTTTGCGCCGCTCCAGCGGTGTCATGCTGTGAATGATGCCTTCCTTGCGGCGGATGTCCTTCTCTGCGCGGTTCATGTCCACTTGACCGGCCTTTGCCGCGAGGGCCGCAGGAAGTTTGTCCATCAGGCTGGACAGACCGCCCATCTGCTTCATCTGCTGGATCTGCCCCAGAAAATCGTTCAAATCGAAGCCGGCACCGCTCTTGACCTTGGCGGCAAGTTGCTGTGCGGCCTGCAGGTCGACGCCGGCAGAAACCTGTTCCACCAGAGCCAGAATGTCGCCCATGCCAAGGATACGCCCGGCATGGCGCTGCGCGTCGAACACCTCCAGGCCGTCGATCTTTTCGCTGGTGCCGGCAAACTTGATTGGCGCACCGGTGACCTGGCGCACCGACAAGGCGGCGCCACCGCGTGAGTCGCCGTCGGTCTTGGTCAGGATGATGCCGGTCAGCGGCAGCGCTTGGCTGAATGCGAGGGCGGTATTCACTGCGTCCTGGCCCTGCATCGCATCCACGACGAACAGCGTCTCTACCGGCCCCAGCACCTGGTGCAGGTCGGTGATCTCGCGCATCAACACTGCGTCGATGGCAAGGCGCCCGGCGGTGTCGACCAGCAACACGTCGAAGTAGTGTTTGCGTGCGTAGTCCAGGGCTGCTATGGCGATGTCGACCGGCTTCTGCTGCGCCGTGCTGGGGAACCACTCTGCTCCCGCCTGCGCGGTCACGGTGCGCAGTTGCTCGATCGCTGCGGGCCGGTAAACGTCGCCGGAGACGGTCAAAACCTTCTTCTTGCGTTTCTCGATCAGGTACTTGGCAAGTTTGGCGGTGCTGGTGGTCTTGCCGGAACCCTGCAGGCCTGCCATCAGGATGACCGCCGGGGGCTGGGCCGCCAGATTGATATCGCTCACCCCTTCGCCCATGGTCGCTGCCAACTCCCGGTTCACGATGCCAACCAGCGCCTGGCCCGGCGACAGGGACCCGAGTACCTCTTCGCCCAAGGCCTTTTCCTTGACACGCTGGATGAAGTCGCGCACCACCGGCAAGGCCACGTCGGCCTCGAGCAGGGCTACGCGCACTTCGCGCAGCATGTCGGAGACATTGGACTCGGTGATGCGCGCCTGCCCCCGGATTTCCTTGACCAGGCGTGAGAGTTTGTCGCTGAGGGAGGATGCCATGCGGATACTGGATGTGACGCAGTCAAGACGCTAAACTGCAACCATGATTCTAGCCAGTGCGTCGTTGCAGACCTCCATCCTGACCCTGGTGGTGGCGCTGGCCTATCTGCTGACAGTTCTATGTGGTGCGCGAAATGAGAGGCTGGCGCGGGTCGTCGTGTCGATTGCCTGGGCTCTGCACGGTCTGTTGCTGGTGCTTGGACTGTCTGGGGCCGAGCCGCGTTTCGGTTTCGCGTCCGCCTTGTCTGTCACCGTGTGGTTGGTGGCCGCAGTGTATTTTGTCGAGCGGCTGTTTTATCCGCTGTTGCAAGTGCGTTGGGCCATGGGCAGTTTTGGCGCGGTTGCGGTGCTGCTGGCATGGGTTTTTCCGGGCGCGACTTTTGCAGGCGGCGCTTCGGTTTGGTTACCCCTGCACCTGGCACTGGGCATCGGTTCCTACGGCCTGTTTGGGGCGGCGGTCGGGCATGCCTTGTTGATGGGACGGGCAGAGGAGCGCATGCGACAGCCTGCCGCCGCGGCCACCGGCATTCCATTGTTGACCATGGAGCGAATGACGTTCCGGCTGGTGTGGGCCGGTTTTGCACTGCTCAGCGCGACTTTGCTGCTCGCATTCACGGTCGGCGAGTCGTTGTACGGTGCCCCGGTGGTCGTGCGGTGGGACCACAAGACCGTTTTCTCCGTCTTGTCCTGGCTGGTCTTTGCGGCCTTGCTGGCGGGGCGCTGGCGCCTTGGCTGGCGTGGCCGGCGCGCCGCGCGTATGTTGTACGCCGGTAGTGGATTGCTGTTTTTGGCCTATGTCGGATCGCGTTTCGTGTTCGAAGTTTTCCTGGGGCGTGCGCCATGAAGTTTTTGCTGGTGGTGGCTGTGGTTTTGATCGGATTCTGGATCTGGCGCTCCGGGCGAAAGGCGCGCAATCCACCTCCCAAGGCCCAAACGCCACAGGCGATCGACATGGTGCGGTGTGACCGCTGTGGTGTGCATTGCGCCAAGCCTGACCTGGTGGTTGGCAAGGCGGGTGTCTATTGCACGGTACAGCACCGCGACCAGTCTGAAACCTGAGCCGGGATGGCCTGATGGCGCCAACTTCCGCAACCGCGTCCTGGCTTGGTATGCCGCGCGACGCTACACCGACAGATCCACCAGAAGGCCCGGGAGAGTTTGTGCGCCTATGGCGCGGCTTCATGACGGCGCGGGTCACCTTGGGGGTTGTGTTGCTGGCGCTGCAGATCGCCCTGCTGGTGCTGGGGCAGTCGCCGGAGCGGGTGCCCGTCATTGCCTGTGTGGTCTATCTCATCGCGACACTGGCAACGCGGCTGCTGAGCCATCCGCGCCGCCTGGGGCGCAATTTCGACCCCGGCTGGTTGGCGACCATCGGCGTTGACGTGTTGGCATTTGGGTTGCTGCAATACGTCCAGGGGCACGCGGGAATCAATTACACGCCCTTGTTGGCTTTGCCCGTGTTGCTGGCCTCGGTGCTGGGCTCCTTGCCCTTGGCCATGGGGACCGCTGCAGGGGTAAGTCTTTTGCTGCTGTCGCAGGCGCTGCTCCTGTCGCTGCAATTGCCCAATGACAGCACACAGCTGTTTGCCCAGGCGGCATTGACCGGTGCAGGTTGTTTCCTGATCGCCTTTCTGGCCACGCAAATGTCGGCCCGGCTCGCCAACGAGGAGCAGCGTTCCCTGCGCAGCCAGCTGGCCGTGCATGTGCAGCGTCAGGTGAACGAACTGGTGATCGAATCCATGGCCGATGGGGTTCTGGTGGTCGATGTGGGTGGTATGGTCTGGGCCGCCAACCCGTCTGCCCGGGCGCTGCTTGGTCGCGAGGCGGACCCGATGCCGGCTCCGTTCGAGATCGGTGGTGACCCGAGTTGGAGCGCGCTGGGCCGCCTGGCTGCTGCGAGTTTTTCGTCCGGGCGGGCGCAGCGGGCCAATCTGGTCTTCACCCGGCGCGATGCCGGGCCCTTGCATGTGCTGGTGCGCACCCGACTGACCGCTGCGGTGGAGCGCAATGCGGAGAGCCTGTGCGTGATTTTCATGCAAGACCAGCGCGAGGCCGAGGCGCGCATGCGCACTGAAAAGCTGGCCAGCATGGGACGCATGTCGACCGCTGTGGCCCACGAGATCCGCAATCCGCTGGCCGCCATCGTGCAGGCCAATGCACTGCTTGACGAAGAAGTGGTCGAGCCGCATCTGCGCCATCTGATTCAGATGGTGCGGCAGAACGCCTTGCGCCTGGAGCGCATCGTGGACGAAGTGCTGGATATCTCGCGCGTGCCGGGCGCCAGGGCGGATGGGCCACAGGAGACGCTGTTGCTCAACGATGCCGCCGAGCGTGTCTGCCTTGACTGGGCACAGCATAGCGTTGGTGCAGTTTTGCCCCGGCTTGATTGGTGCCAACCCAATCCGCGCGTCTTCTTCGATGCCGAGCACTTGCGCCGCGTGTTGGTCAATTTGCTCGACAATGCGCGCCGCTACGCGAGTGCCCACCCCGATGCGATCCAGGTAGCCACGTCGATAGGTGCCGATGCTGAGGTGGTGTTAGGCGTGTGGAGCGATGGACCTCCGATGGAGCAATCGGTCGAGCGGCACCTGTTCGAGCCGTTCTTTTCTTCCGAGAGCCGTTCGACCGGCCTGGGTCTGTACATATGCCGGGAGCTGTGCGAAGGCCATGGTGCCAGTATCCGGTTCAAGCGGGTCAGCAAGAACGACCCGACCCGGTGCGACGGCAATGAATTCCAGATCACGTTTGAACCGGCGGACCGGCGCGGTTCACTGAAACCGGCCTCTGACAGAATACCCGTTACACCATGGCAGCAGCAACCTCTTTGAGTGATGTCCGCGTTCTCGTGCTCGATGACGAGCCGGACCTGCGCACACTGTATGAACTCGCGCTGCTGAGGGAGGGTTATTCGGTGGTCGGGGTTGGCGCCCTGAGGGAAGCGCGCGAATTGCTCGATGCCGGGCGCTTCGACGTGGTGATCACGGACATGCGTCTGCCGGATGGCCTTGGAACCAGCCTGCTCCATTACTTGCGCGATCAGCGACGCAATGACCGCTGTGTTGTCATCACCGCCTACGGATCGGCAGAGAACGCGGTCGAGTCACTAAAGGCCGGAGCCTTCGACTATTTGACCAAGCCGGTCGAGATCAAGCTGCTGCGTTCGGTGGTCGCATCTGCGGTGGCGGGCGCCCGGAATCCGGCGGTCGCGGGGCGCCGCCATGCCCCTGCCGGTGCGTTGCGCACAGGCCCGAATCGGCGCAAATCGGATTCCCTCCAGATGGAGGGCGAGGCGACACTGCAGCGCCTGGTCGGCGAGTCAGCGGTCATGCGCAGCGTCAAGGAGCGGGTTGCCAAAGTGGCGCGCAGCATGGCGCCGGTACTGGTCACGGGTGAGTCGGGCACCGGCAAGGAATTGGTCGCGCGTGCCTTGCATGCCAACAGCCACCGGTTTGGCGGCCCTTTTGTCGCCGTGAATTGCAGCGCCATACCCGAGAACCTGCTGGAGGCTGAATTTTTTGGCGTCCGCAAAGGTGCCTACACCGGTGCCATGGTCGACCGGGACGGGTTCTTCCAGTCGGCGCGCGGCGGATCCTTGTTCCTCGACGAAATTGGCGACCTGCCGCTGGCGATGCAGTCCAAGTTGCTGCGCGCGATCCAGGAGCGTGGCGTGCGGCCTCTTGGTTCGACGCTCGAAGAGCCAGTGGACGTACGCATCATCAGCGCCACCCATCGCGACCTGGCAGCGGACGTGCAGAGCGGGCGTTTTCGCCAGGACCTGTATTACCGGCTCAACGTGATCGACATGGTACTGCCACCGCTGCGTGAACGGCTCGACGACTTGCCCGCCCTGTGTGAAACCCTGCTGGCGCGGATTGCACAGGAGTCCGGCATTGAGGTGCCGCGCCTGTCGGCGACGGTGCTCGAGCAGATTTGTCTGGCTCCGCTCAGGGGCAATGTGCGGGAACTCGAGAACCTGCTGCACCGGGCAGTGGCGCTCAGTGAAGGCAACGACTTGCAGATTGACATCCTCGGCGAACACACCCTGCCGGCCACGCTGGCTGCGCCGCTGGAGTCGCCGCCTGTATCGCCGATCCGGGCGCTATCGGCGGTGGACATTCCCAGCGACTTGCAAAGCCACCTCGACCGCCAGGAGCGCGAGATTCTGGTGCGCGCATTGCGCGAAACCGGCTTCAACCGCACCGCAGCAGCGGCCCGCCTTGGTTTAAGTCTGCGCCAGATGCGCTACCGCATCGCACGATTGAATATCGACGAGCCGCCAGACGCCGATCTTCCGGACGAACCCGCCTGAGCTGGTAGCCCTGACGCTGCGTACGCGACCGGTCCGCTGTATTCGCCTCGCACAGCGCCGGACCCGCTTGCCGACGCGGGCCATTGGCCGCGATCAAGTACGCAAGCGCCTGGCCGTGCAGAAAGCGCCGCAAGGCCTTGCCAATGCTTGATCCGCACCGCCCGGACCGCATCTGTCAAGGCCTGCAGGCGGGTCGGCATAGAGGCTGGCAGCGCCACCGCGGCCAGCGCCTTCAC
>JAJAZK010000221.1 GCA_026785765.1 Rhodoferax sp.
ACCCTGGCCGGCCTGCTGATGGGCCTGGGGGTGGCCTACAACATTGATGTCATCGTGCCGGCACTGGAGCGTCTGTTCAACGCCAGTTTCCTGCCCAAGGACATCTACCTGATCAGTCGCATGCCGAGTGACCCGCAACGCGCCGATATTTTGCCGATTGCAATTGTGTCGCTGGTGCTCGCGT
Source organism: Rhodoferax sp. (assembly GCA_026785765.1). Classification (GTDB taxonomy): domain Bacteria; phylum Pseudomonadota; class Gammaproteobacteria; order Burkholderiales; family Burkholderiaceae_C; genus CAISIP01. Next base: position 185 of record JAJAZK010000221.1, read on the forward strand.
TTCTCGCCACTCTGTACCCGAGCTGGCGCGCGAGCCGGGTGAATCCGGCCGAGGCCTTGCGGTATGAGTGACTCCAGTGACGTCGTATTGCACGCGTCCGCACTGACCAAACGCTTTACCGAGGGGCGGCTTGACGTCAGTGTGCTGCAGGGGGTGGACCTGCAGGTGCATCGTGGAGAGACGGTTGCTATAGTCGGCGCCTCCGGTTCTGGCAAGAGTACCTTGTTGCATCTGCTTGGCGCGCTGGATGCACCCAGCAGCGGTGCGGTGCAGTTGATGGGGCACGACCTGTCGCGTCTGGACGCTGCGCGCCAGGGAGTCTTGCGCAATCGGCACCTTGGTTTTGTCTACCAGTTCCACCACCTGTTGCCCGAGTTCAGCGCGCGCGACAACGTGGCCATGCCGCTGTGGATCCGGCGCGTGGCGCATGCGCAGGGCAATGCCGCAGCCACTCAGACTTTGGCCAGCGTCGGCTTGCAAGACCGCTTGCGGCACCGTCCGTCTGAACTCTCAGGTGGGGAACGCCAGCGCGTCGCTATCGCGCGCGCACTAGTAACCCGGCCGGCCTGTGTGCTGGCCGACGAACCGACTGGCAACCTCGACCGCACGACGGCCGATGGCGTGTTCGAACTGATGCTGCAACTTGCGCGCGACCAGGGCACGGCTTTTATCGTCGTAACCCATGACGAGAGTTTGGCAGCGCGCTGTTCGCGGCAACTGCAACTGGACAAGGGGCGACTTTTGGCGCCTGTGCTCACTCAGCCTACAGTATCCGGTTGAACCACAGCAGCGACAGGGTCGCCGACGTAATCGCAAGCACCGCCGCCAACAACGCCAGCAGCCCGGAGATTTCGGTTTCTTTTTTCTCCACGGTCAGGCGTGAGCTGAGTTTTTCGTAAATGTGCTTCAGCGACTCCGCCGTGCCCGCGTAGAAGTATTCGGCCTGGGTTGTCAAGGCTACTTGTTTGAGCGTGGCCTCGTCGAGCCTGACGCGCATCGACCAGCCCTCAAAACCGATGGTTTCGCCTTCCACCGTGCCAACTCCCACGGTGTAAATGCGTACGCCGCGGTCGGCCGCCATCTTGGCCGCTTCCATGGTGTCCACGCCGGTGGTGCGCTGTCCGTCGGTCAGCAAAATAATGGCGGCCGAGCCGTAGGAACCAGGAGCCACCGGCTTAAACTCTTTCTTCTCCTTTTTCGGGCTCTGGTCGATAGCGACGCCGCGTGGTCGGCCGCTGCCGTAGGTCAGCGCAGACAGATCGATGCCCTCGTCCGGGAACAATTCCGCCAGCGACACCACAATCGCGCTGCCGATGGCCGTGGCACGCTGCATCTGGAACTTGTCGATTGCCGCCACCAGGTCTTCCCGGCTCAGCGTGGGGGGTTGCACGACCTGCGCCGAACCGGCGAAGGCCACAATGCCGACCTTCACGGTGCGCGGCAGCTCAGCCAGGAACGCCTTGGCAGCGCTCTGGGACGCTACCAGCCGGTTCGGCTTGACGTCGGTGGCGCGCATGCTGCCAGACACATCCATCGCCAGGATGATGGTTTCCTGGGTGCTGGGCAACGTGATGACTGCAAACGGCCGCGAGGCCGCGAACAACATTGCGGCAATGGCCAGCAGGAACAGCGCTGGCGGTACATGTCGGCGCAGGCTCATGCTGGTGCCCAGCGCCTCCTTCACGATGGACAGGCTGGCATACCGCAGCGTGAGTTTCTTTTTGCGCCGCAACAGCCACAGGTAAACGCCCACCAGTAGGGGCAGCGCCAGCATCAACCACAGAAACTGCGGCCACATGAACGTTACAGGAATGGTCATTACTCGGTCTCCAGTTCGGTCGCCTCAGGCGGCGCTGCGCAGGTGGGCTGGCATGGCGCGCGCGCCCGACATGCGGCTTTTGCGTTTGCGCAATTCGGCAAAACGCATCACGGCCTCGACCAGGTCGTCCTGGGTGGAGAGTTCCAGCGTGTCGACACCGGCCTTGACGAACGCGTCGCGCAGGTCGGCTTCGCGTTGTGCTGCAATCCGCGCAAAGCGTTTGCGAAAACCCGCGTCGTGCGTATCGACCAGCAATTGTTCGCCGGTCTCCGCGTCCCGGATCGGAATCAGGCCGAGGTCCGGAAGCTCCAGCTCCATCGGGTCGAGCAGGCGCACCGCGACTACCTCGTGGCGCTGCGCCAGCATCGCCAACGGCCGTTCCCAGCCCGGTTCGCTGATGAAGTCGGACACCACGAAAATCGTCGAGCGTCGCCTTACTGTGGCGGCGGCGGTCTGCAGCAGTTCGTGCAACTTGGTGCCACCCGATTCGGCGGCCTGCGGCCGGGTTTGCATGGCGTGCAGCAACTGCAATACATGCATGCGTCCGCCTCGTGCTGGAAACACTGTGTCCACACCAGTACCGTATAACAACGCCCCGACCCGGTTGCCGTGGCGCGTCAACATGCGCGCCAGCACCGCTACAAACTCCGCCGAGACCGCACGTTTGCGCTGGTCGGTGGAGCCGAAGTCCACCGAAGGGCTGAGGTCGAGCAGGAACCAGGCCGCCATTTCTCGGTCTTCGGTGAACACCCGCACATGTGGCTGCTGCAGGCGCGCCGTCACGTTCCAGTCGATGTGGCGCACGTCGTCGTGCAGTTGATACTCGCGCAGGTCTGCCAGGTCCAGGCCGCTGCCGCGTAGCAGAGTGCGGTAGTCGCCTTGCAGCAGGCCGTCCAGGCGCCGGATCACCGTCCACTCGAGCCGGCGCAGCACCCGTTCGGCGCTGGCGGGCAGTTGGGTCGGCGCCGACGCTGCGGCCGCAGCCGCCGCCGGTTTGCGGCGCAGTTTGAACAAGCCGAACATGCTGCGTCAGGCCGCCAGTTTTTCGTGTTCCAGTGGCTTGGCGGGGGCCGGAATCTTGGCCATGATCTTGCCGATCAAGGCGTCAGGCGTCAAACCTTCCGACAGGGCCTCGTAGGACAACACCACACGATGCCGCAACACGTCTGGCACCAGGTCGGTCATGTCCTCCGGCAGAACGTAAGTGCGACCGCGCAACATCGCCAGGGCGCGCGCGCCTTCCGTGAGATTGATGGTTGCCCTGGGACTGGCGCCGTAGGTGATAAAACGGCGCAGATCCTTGAGGTCGTGTTTCTCCGGGGTGCGGGTTGCGGACACCAGTCGCACTGCGTACTGGATCAGCGACGGATCCACATATACCTGCCGACACTGGTGTTGCAGCGCGGCGAGCTGCTCGGTGGTGGCCACTGCAGTGACTGCAACGGCTGGGCCGGTGACGCGCTGCACGATGACGAATTCCTCCTCGTCGGTGGGGTAGTCCACCAGCACCTTCATCATGAAACGGTCGACCTGTGCCTCAGGCAGCGGGTAGGTGCCTTCAGTCTCGATCGGGTTCTGGGTCGCCATAACCAGGAATGGTGACGGCACCTTGTGCGTCTCGCCAGCAATCGTCACCTGGCGTTCCTGCATCACTTCGAGCAAGGCGCTCTGCACCTTGGCCGGTGCCCGGTTGATTTCGTCGGCCAGCAACAGGTTAGTGAACACCGGGCCGAGCGAAGTACCGAATTCACCAGTTTTCTGGTTGTAGATCCGGGTTCCCACCAGATCGGCCGGCACCAGGTCGGGGGTGAACTGGATCCGCTTGAAGTTTCCGCGCACGGTATTGGCCAGGGTCTTGACGGTGAGGGTCTTGGCCAGGCCCGGCACCCCCTCCACCAGCAGATGGCCTTGCGCCAGCATCGCCACCATCACCCGTTCCAGGAAACGGTCCTGCCCGACCACGATGCGCTTGACTTCGTAGAGGATCTGCTCCATCAACTCGGCGGTGTTGCCGCTGCTGTTCGGTTCCATGCGTAGGCCTTTCAGGTCTGGTGGTTGGTTTAGAAGGGGTGGAGTCCAGCGGCCGACGCGGCATTCTCGATCGGAACCGCGAATCCGATACCGATAAAGGTGCGCTGCTGGCTCGGGTTCAGGATCGCCGTGACGATACCCACCACCTGGCCATCCATCGTGACCAGTGGCCCGCCGGAATTACCCGGGTTTGCGGCCGCATCAAACTGGATCAGGTTGGCCATTTCCTGGCCGCCATCGGGCGAGCGGAAGGAACGTTTCAGGCCGGACACCACACCGGCCGAAGTCGATGGCCCGATACCGAAGGGAAATCCGATCGCGACCACCTGGTCGCCTGGCAGCAGGTCGCTGGTCGAGCGCATCGTGGCGGCGTGCAGGTCGTCCGGAATCGTATGCGCCTGCAGCACCGCGAGGTCGTCAGCTGCCTGAACGCTCTTGATTGACGCGACCGACACCAGGCCGTCTGCAAAAACCACCTTGATGCGTTCTGCGCCCTGCACCACGTGCAGGTTGGTCAAAATGATGCCCTTGTCCACGATCACGACGCCGGTGCCAACGCCGCGTTCGATTTCATCCCGGCCATTCACCCCGATCTCGTAACTGATCACCCGAACGATCGACGGTGCGATCATTTCATGTGCCCTTGCCGCAGCCGACGGCAGCGTGGCGGTCTCCAGTGTCTTGAGCACCGCCGCGTCAATGTCTTCCTGGGTGATTTTGCGCGCGCCGGGCTTGAGCACCAGACCCGTCACCACCAGCAAACACGCACCTAGCAGCAGAATCGCGGACCACAACACGCGTGGGTCCGATGCGGACAGTTTCCACCAGCGGCGTCCCGTGGGCGCAGCGGCGACGATTTGCGCTGACTCGGATTCTGTGCCGCCAGTCACGGGCCTGGGTTGACTGGAGCGGCTGTAAAGTGCAGGCCTTCGCATGAATGTACCTTCGGTTGGAGTGCCAGCAAAATCAGACGGTATCACGGTTCCCGGGTTCATGCAGTGCCACGGGCAAAGGCTGCGCATCCGATACGATGCAGAACCGACTTCAACAATATACACGGCCGCGCGCCAGGAGTTTTGTTGGTATGCCGTGCTGGATCGATAGCCATTGCCATCTGGATGCAACCGAGTTCGCGCCAGACCGTAGCGCGGTGCGTGCACGGGCGCGCGCGGTTGGGGTCGTGCATTGTGTTGTACCTGGGGTGGAGCGCGCCAACTTTGCTGTGGTTCGAGATCTGGCACACGCGAACGGCGACAGTTATGCGCTGGGCATTCACCCGCTATTCATGCAGCAGGCCAGTCTGGCTGATTTGCAGGAGCTCGATGCACAATTGCTGGCCTACCGTGGCGACCCACGGCTGGTGGCGGTGGGGGAAATAGGACTCGATTTTTTTGTGCCCGAGATCAGCCAGGGCGCGCTGCGCGAGCGCCAGGAGTTTTTCTACCTGGAGCAACTCAAGCTCGCCTGCAAGCACGATTTGCCAGTGATTCTGCATGTGCGTCGCTCGGCCGATCGACTATTGCGCGGGCTGCGCGCGGTGCGGCCGTCGGGCCGACCGTGGAGCGGCATCGCCCATGCATTTGCCGGGAGCCCGCAGCAGGCCGCGGCGTTTCTGGATTGCGGGCTCAAGCTGGGTTTTGGTGGCGCGATGACCTTTGAGCGTGCCTTGCAGCTGCGTCGCCTGGCCGCCCGATTGCCGTTGTCGGCGCTGGTGCTGGAGACCGACGCACCGGACATCCCACCGCAGTGGTTGTACCGGACGGCGGCGCAACGGTTGCAGGGCGCGCCGCAAGGTCGCAATGAACCGGCCGAGTTGCCTTTGATCGCCGCCCGGATCGCAGCGCTGCGGGCGATGACGACCGAGGCGCTGGGCGCGGCGGTGCTGGAAAACACCTGTGCGGCACTGCCGAAATTGCGTTCCTTGCTGGTATAACCGGGCATGCCTCTGTCCGACCCGGCGCCGCTGCCCGACGTGTTCTTCTCTGACGACGGCCCGGTGCGCCATTTGCACCTGGATTCGATCTGGATCCAGGGTTCGATGCGGATGGACGCGCCGCAGGTTCTGGTGCACCAGTACATCCAGCGCATGATGGCCTGGTTGCTGTTTGTCGAGCCTGGATCGGTGCCGAAGCGTCGCGCAATGCAGCTCGGACTGGGGGCAGGGTCACTGACCAAGTTCTGTTCCAAGGTCTTGCGCATGCGCAGCACGGCAATCGAGATCAACCCGAAGGTGCTGGTGGCCTGCCGCGGCTGGTTCAAGCTGCCGCCAGACAATGCACGCATGCAGGTGGTATTGGCCGATGCGGCCAAGGAGATCGTCGACCCCAAATGGCGGGGCGCGGTGGATGCATTGCAGGTGGATCTGTACGACCACGATGCAGCGGCGCCGGTGCTCGACAGTGAGGCCTTTTATGGCGACTGTCGCCGGCTATTGGCGGCCGAAGGTTGCATGACGGTCAATCTGTTCGGGCGTTCGTCCAGCTACGCGCGCAGTGTCGAAAAAATCGCCGCCGCCTTCGGCCGGGACGCGATCTGGCCGTTCAAGGCGACGCGTGAAGGAAACACCGTCGTGCTGGCGCAGCGTCAGCCGTCGCGGCCGCCACGGACCCTTCTGGTCGAGCGTGCCGCCATGATCGAGCAGCAGTGGGGTCTGCCAGCTGCACAATGGGTCCGAGTGCTGAAACCTCTGGTCGCATGACGGTAACTCCCAAAACGAAACCCCCGACCAAAAGTCGGCATGACGGTCCGGTGGACTGGCGCAGTCTTGTTGGATGGTTGCGCACGGATGGCGTGATCACGGACGAGGAGGCGCAGCGGACGATCGCGCGCTGTTCCCAGGCCGAAAGTGCGCAGCACCCGCTGATCCGTCTGTCCAGTGTGTCGATGCGCCGTGCCTCTGATGGCCGTTCCCTGGACGTCGAAGCGCTCACCCAGTGGCTGGCCGGGCATACCGGTCTGGACTACCTGCGTATTGACCCGTTGAAGGTGGACGTGGGCAAGATCTCCGATGCCATGAGTGCCGCCTATTCGGAGCGCCATCGGGTGTTGCCGGTGCAGGTGAGCCCGACGGAGGTGGTGGTGGCGACGGCTGAGCCGTTTATTACCGACTGGGTCGCCGAGGTGGAGCGTCAGACGCGGCGCTCGGTGCGACGCGTGGTCGCAAGTCCGCACGAAATCACGCGTTTCACGGCCGAGTTTTACGCGCTGGCCAAATCCGTGCGTTCTGCGATGAAAACCGCCGGCAATAGTGGCGGAGCAAGTTTCGAGCAGCTGGTCGAGCTGGGCAAGACCAACAAGCAGCTCGATGCAAATGATCAGGGCGTGGTGCAGGTGGTGGACTGGTTATGGCAATACGCGTTTGACCAGCGTGCCAGCGACATCCACCTGGAGCCGCGCCGTGAGCAGGGCGTGATCCGCTTCCGGATCGACGGCATCCTGCACCCGGTCTACCAGATGCCCATGGGCGTGCTCAATGCAATGACGGCGCGCATCAAGTTGCTGGGTCGCATGGACGTGGTGGAAAAGCGCCGCCCGCAGGATGGCCGGATCAAGACGCGCAATCCGCGTGGCGACGAGATCGAAATGCGGATATCGACGCTGCCCACGGCTTTTGGCGAGAAGATGGTGATGCGCATCTTCGACCCGGACAACGCGGTCAAGGATCTGGACGCCTTGGGTTTCACAGCCCACGATGCGCAGCGCTGGGACGTGCTTGTAAAGCGTCCACACGGGATTATTCTGGTGACCGGCCCTACCGGTTCGGGCAAGACCACCACTTTGTACTCGACGCTAAAGCGCGTTGCCACGGAAGAAGTGAACGTGAGCACCGTAGAGGATCCGATCGAGATGATCGAGCCGTCCTTCAACCAGACGCAGGTGCAGCCGCACCTCGATTTCAGTTTTGCAGAGGGGTTGCGCGCCCTGATGCGGCAGGACCCGGACATCATCATGGTGGGTGAGATCCGCGACCTGGAAACGGCGGAGATGGCGGTGCAGGCGGCGTTGACTGGCCATCTGGTGTTCTCCACCCTGCACACGAACGACGCGCCGTCGGCGGTCAGCCGCATGCTGGAGTTGGGAGTGCCGTCCTACTTGATCAACGCCACGTTACTCGGAGTGCTGGCGCAACGCCTGGTCCGAACCTTGTGCAAGCAGTGCAAGGTAGTCGATGCGGAAGCGCATCGGTCCGCCCTTGACGAGGTGGTCAAGCCATGGAAAGTCAACGGCGGATACCGGCCGTACAAAGCGGTTGGTTGTGTGGACTGTCGCATGACCGGTTTCATGGGCCGCATGGGACTGTACGAGTTGCTTATTGTGAGTGACGCGTTCAAGGACACCCTGACCAAGGAGCCGAGTATTGACGCATTGCGCCGCCAGGCAGTCCAGGACGGCATGCGTCCACTGCGCCTGGCCGGTGCCCTGCGGGTGGCCGAAGGCGCAACCGTCATGGCCGAAGTGTTGAGTTCGACGCCGCCCTTGATGTGATGCGGCCAGACGGCCGCAGTGCTGGGCCTGGTGTTGCTGCCGCGAAACTGGACCTAGGTGAAATCCATTGGATGGCGTGGGCTTATTCCCATGCACAATAGCGCGGTCAATCGATAACAGCCAAGGGAGACGGTGCATGGGTATCAAGAGCCAGAAAGACTTTTTCTGCGGCCTCATGTTCATGGTGGTCGGCATCGCCTTTGCGTGGGGGGCCAACAATTACAAAATCGGTACCGGCGCCCGTATGGGGCCTGGCTACTTTCCTTTGCTGCTGGGTGTGCTGATGACGATCCTGGGGGCAGTCATTACTTTCAAGGCCACGGTCGTAGAGACGGTCGACGGAGACAAGGTGGGAGCTTGGGCCTGGAAACCGCTGTTCTTCATCATTGCGGCCAACCTGGTGTTTGGATTGATGCTCGCAGGCCTGCCAAGCATCAAGTTCCCGGCGTTCGGACTGATCGTTGCCATTTATGCGCTGACCTTCATCGCTGCAAACGCCGGTGAGGAGTTCAAGTTCAAGGAAGTATTAATACTGGCCACCGTTCTTGCGATCGTGAGTTATCTGGCTTTCATTGTGCTGCTCAAGCTGCAGTTCCCGGTGTGGCCGGCGTTCATCACCGGTTAAGGACAACACCATGGATTTGATTGCAAACCTGTCGCTTGGTTTTGGCGTAGCCTTTACGCCCGTCAACCTGATGTATGGCTTCATCGGTTGCCTGCTCGGTACCCTGATTGGTGTGTTGCCCGGCATCGGCCCACTGGCCACAATTGCCATGCTGCTGCCGGCCACCTATGCCTTGCCACCGGTGTCGGCCCTGATCATGCTGGCCGGCATCTATTACGGTGCCCAGTATGGTGGTTCCACAACCGCCATCCTGGTCAACCTTCCTGGGGAGTCGTCCTCGGTGGTGACGGTGATTGATGGCTACCAGATGGCGCGCCAGGGTCGAGCCGGGCCTGCCTTGGCGGCGGCCGGATTGGGATCGTTTTTTGCCGGATGCGTTGGCACCTTGATCCTGGCGGCGTTCGCCGTGCCATTGACCGAGGTGGCATTCAAGTTCGGGCCGGCTGAGTACTTTTCGCTGATGATCCTGGGTCTGATCGGCGCCGTAGTGCTGGCATCGGGATCCTTGCTGAAGGCGGTCGGTATGATCTTGCTGGGCCTGCTGATGGGGCTGGTGGGTACCGACGTCAACTCCGGGGTGGCGCGTTTCAGTTTCGATATTCCCGAGCTGACCGACGGCATTGGTTTCATTGTTGTCGGCATGGGGCTTTTTGGTTACGGCGAGATCATCAGCAACCTCGGCAAGCATGAAAGTGAACGCGAGGTCTTCACAGCCGAGGTCAAGGGCTTGATGCCTACGATGCAGGACTTCAAACGCATGATCCCGGCAGTGTTGCGCGGAACGGCCATGGGATCGATGCTGGGAATCTTGCCCGGCGGTGGCGCAGTCATGGCGTCTTTTGCCGCCTATACGATCGAGAAAAAGACCAAGCTGCAGGCAGGTGAGGTCCCGTTTGGAAAGGGAAATATTCGTGGTGTTGCGGCTCCAGAAGCTGCCAACAATGCGGCATCGCAAACTTCCTTCATTCCGCTGCTGACCTTGGGTATTCCGCCGAATGCGGTGATGGCGCTGATGGTCGGCGCAATGACCATTCACAACATCCAGCCGGGGCCGCAAGTGATGACCAGCAACCCGGAGCTGTTCTGGGGTCTGATCGCATCCATGTGGATCGGTAACGCAATGCTGATCGTGTTGAACCTGCCGCTGATCGGCATCTGGATCAAGCTGCTGACCGTTCCCTACCGCTGGTTGTTTCCGGCCATCGTTCTGTTTTGCGCGATCGGGGTGTATTCGACAAACAACAATACCTTCGACATCTGGATGGTCGGTCTGTTTGGTTTCATTGGGTATATGTTCATCAAACTCGGTGCCGAGCCCGCGCCGTTGTTGCTGGGTTTCATTCTGGGGCCGATGATGGAAGAAAACCTGCGCCGTGCGCTGCTTTTGTCGCGGGGCGACTGGTCGGTATTTCTGACGCGCGGTTTGTCGGCCAGCCTGCTGGCGGTGGCGGCGCTGTTGCTGGTGATTGTGCTGCTGCCCGCAGTGAAAAGAAAACGCGAGGAAACCTTCGTCGAGGACTGATGCCAGTGCGCTGCTGTTGACAATCGAAAACGGCACCTGCGGGCGGGTGCCGTTTTCGATTGGGTCGGGTCTGCGTTGGCAGCTCAGGGAGTCTTCTTTGCCGGCCCAGGTGCGGCCGGTCTCGTCGGTGCGGCGGGTTTGGGAGTTGCCGCCGCCGGCCTCGCTGCTGGCGCTGGTGGCTTGGCATTGGCCGCAGCAGTGGCTGCATTGCGACGCTGTTCTGCCGCGGCAATTTGCTCCATTCGCTGTGGGACGGTGATCGCTGCCTTGCCAGTCAGCGCGTCGAGCCGGTTGCCCATGGCCAACTCCACTTGGTCCATGCGCAACTGCGCCGGCGGATGGGTGCTGATGGACAAGGAGAACACCGGGTTGTCCGGCGTGGCAGTGCGCAACTGTTGCAGTACCGCGACTAGGCCATAGGGGTCAAAACCGGCGCTTGCGGCCAAGGCCACGCCGAGGCGGTCGGCTTCAAACTCATCCTCCTGGTCGAGGCCTTTGGCGTACAGGTTGCGCCCCAGCGTCAGCAGTTGGGCGGACACGGCGCCGCCCAGGTTGTTGTTGAGTTGTGAGCCGATCAGCTGGGTCAGCGCGCCGGCGCGCGCCGTCTTGCGCATCGCCTTCAGATGGTGCCGCTGCACCACATGGGTGATTTCGTGCGCCAGGATGCCGGCCAGTTCGGATTCGTCGGCTACCCGGTCGACCAAGCCCTTGGTAACGAAGACGAAACCTCCGGGCGCGGCAAAGGCATTGAAGCCGTTGTCGTCGAGCACGGCAAACGTCCAGGGCAATTCAGGCCGTGACGACTGCAGGCTGATCCAGCGCCCGAGCTGGTTGACGTAGCGCTGCAGTGCGAGGTCCGGATGCAGCGGTTTGCTGCCCAGCAATACAGCGGCCAGTTGTCGGCCAATTTCCAACTCTTTAGTTTCGTCGATTTGTTCGGTGGATTGCGACAACAGGCCAAACAGGTCGGTCACCTGTCCGGCATTGGCCAGACCCTTGCCGACGGTATTGCCACTGAGCGCATTGCCCAGCAACCCGGCGGGCGAGGCGGGTTGGTTCGGTGGTACCGGGACAGGGGCCGCATTTTGACCGGGCCGCACGAGTTGCTGAAAAATATTCAAGGCTTTGGCGGCGTCCTGACCCTGCGCGATGGCCGTGCCATTGCTGATGGCGATGGCCAGCACGGCGGCGTGAACCAAGCTGCGGGTCGGTGATACTAGCCGTGATCGAGCAGGGGTTTTCATCGGTCGGTTCCTCCGCTGCTGGGTGCACCGGTTCCAGCCTGGCCGGTTCCAGCACTGGCGCGGGTTGGGAGCGCGGGAACTGGCAGCGCAACCACCGCCTGCGCGGTCAGGGCCGCACTGCTGGCAAACAAGCGCGCCTGGGCCGAGTCCTGGCGCATGCCTTCAGCCCGCGCAACTGCCTCCAGATTCGGTTGGGCGTTCGCAATATCCTCGGCGCCCAGACCTCGAATGCCGACCGTGGCGGTACCGGTCGTGGTGGCGGCCGGGCTATTGCCCTTGCCGAAAAAGCTGGTGATACCACGCAGCGCGCCGGTGGTGGTACTGCTGCCCTGCGCCGCTGGCGGCATGCCGACATCGAACATGTGGACCCAGCCGCTGGCACCCTGGGCGGTACGCACTTCGATCCATGGCCCCTGGCGCTGGCCCAGCCGGGTAACCTGCGTTTGCAGTGGCAGCGCAGCCACACTGCGTGCGGCGTCACTGGGCCCATCGCGCAATTCGCTGGGGCGTTTGATGGTGAGCGTGTCGGTCTGGGCATGGGCTGAGGCGGCAAGCAGTAGGGCGAGCGTAAACGCAGTGCGTTTTGGAAGTGTCCGTTGGATCATTGAAGGTCTCCCTGGCAGCAAGTTTATTCTCGAAATCGCGTCGGCGTTCAGTTGTGTCCGTCGAGCACGGATTGGCGTAGCCGGCTCGGTGCCAGTGCCCCAGCTGAGTCCAGTATCGGATAGGCGATCGAGCAGATGTGCGAGTTGATCCGTTTGAGGTCGCTGATCAAGTCCAGGTGCAGGGAACTGGTTTCGATGCTTTGCACCGTGTTGACTGCCAGGCGCCCGAGATGAGTCGAAGCATATTCGCGTTCCAGATCGCGGAAGCGGGTCTTCTCTTCGAGCAGTTTCTGCGCATCGCGCACGTTGCCATGCAGAAAGACACTCATCCCCAGGCGCAGGTTGTCTACCAGGCGCGCATGCAGGTCGCTGATCTCGGCGGTTCCAGCATCGGAAAACTCGCGCCCGGGATTGATCTTCTTGTCTTCAATGTCGATCAGCACGCGCTCGACAATATCGCCGATCTGTTCCATATTGATGGTGAAACTGATGATGTCGGTCCAGCGCCGGCCTTCAGTTTCGCTCAGGGCCTCGCGTGAGATCTTGGTCAGGTAGTACTTGATGTCGGAGTACAACTCATCGACCGTGTCGTCCATCTTGCGCAGGTCTTGCGACAACTTGCGATCGTTGAACTTGATCACCCGCAACATGCCTGTCAGCATTTGTTCTACGACATCGGCCTGGTGCATGGATTCGCGTACCGCACAGGAAATTGCCAGCGAAGGTGTGGCCAGTGCGCTCGCATCAAGGTGGCGCTGGCGGCCTGCCATGGTGCCACGCTCTGGTTTGGGGAGCATCCTTTCCACCTGCCGCGCCACTACCTGGGTAATTCCGATGAATACCAATCCCACCATCAGGTTGAAGCACAGGTGAGACACCACCACCAGGGTTGCGGCATCCGGGAACCAGCCGCGCATGTTTTGCAGCCAGGGCGCGATGAAAGGCGCAGCGATTGCGATCCCAATGATCTTGAACACCAGATTGCCAAGAGGAACCTGGCGCGTCTCAACCTTGGCGTTGAGGGTAGTGAGCACCGCCAGCAGACCGCTGCCCAGGTTGGCACCCAGGACCAGGCCCAATCCCACGTCGATCGGCAAGACGGCTGTGCTCACGAGGGTCGCAGTCAGCAAGACAATGGCGAGACTGGAATAGGAAACCACTGCCAACACTGCCCCGACGACGATTTCCAGCAGCAAGTCGCTGCTCAGCGAAGCCAGCAAGGCCTTGACCGCCGGGGCTTTGGTCAGTACCGTGGCCGATACCGATACCAGGCTGAGCGCCAGCAGCATCAAGCCCAGCCCGATCAGGATGCGGCCAACGCGGCCCACAGTGGTCGATTGGCGCGCAAGGAAAAGTACGACGCCGACCAGTATGAAAAGCGGTGACAGCCAGGAAAGATCGCGCGAGAACACCACGGCCATCAGACTGGTTCCAATGTCCGCGCCGAGCATCACGGCCAGCGCGGACGGCAAAGTCATAAGACCCTGACCAACAAACGACGCGACGATCAGCGCCGTTGCCGTGCTCGATTGCACCAGGGCTGTCACGCCCAACCCGGACACCACTGCCTTGACGCGGTTGCTGGTACTCTTGGCCAACACATTGCGCAGACTGGCGCCCAGAACACGCAGGATGCCCGTGCGCACCAGATGCGTGCCCCAAACTAGAAGGGCGATTGCAGCCAGCAGATTGAGCAGGTGGGTCATAAGGGCCTGGTTTCCTCAGCGGCCGCGCCGCACGCGCAGCAATTCGTCGAGAATCATCGTCGCTGCTCCAATCGTAATCGCGCTGTCGGCAATGTTGAAGGCGGGGAAGTACCAGCCCCCCCAATGGAATTGCAGGAAGTCGACCACATGCCCGTGGGCCATGCGGTCAACCACGTTGCCTACGGCCCCGCCCAGGATGCAGGCCATGGCAAACGAGAACAGGCGTTGCCCGGAATGCGACTTGAGCATCCAGACGATGAATACCGCCGCTGCAATCCCGATCGCAGTGAAAAACCAGCGTTGCCACC
>JAJAZK010000222.1 GCA_026785765.1 Rhodoferax sp.
CACCAAGGCAAGCCAACGCGAGAAACTCACGGTTCTGAGCGCCCCGGTGTCGGGCACTGTGCAGCAGTTGGCGGCCCACACCGCCGGTGGCGTGGTCACCGAGGCTCAGGTGTTGATGGTGATCGTGCCAGAGGGCGGACTGGGCGAGCAACTGGTGGCAGAGGTCGCGCTGGAGAACAAGGACATCGGTTTTGTCACGATTGGCCAGAGTGCCCAGATCAAGCTGGAAACATTTCCGTTCACGCGGTTTGGCACAGTCGCAGCGACCGTTCAAATCGTCACGGCGGACGCAGTGACGGATGAAAGACGTGGCGCTGTGTTTCCTGCAAGGCTGCTGCTGGCGACTAACAGAATCGACGTCGATGGCAAACTGGTGCGCCTCACGCCGGGAATGAATCTGTCAGCGGAGATCAAGACCGGGCAACGCCGGGTAATCGACTATTTGCTGACCCCGGTGCAACGCGCCAGCCAGGAAAGCCTGCGGGAACGCTGAAGCCTCAATGTCCTTGACTGCCAGGCAGTCAAAAAAAAGCCCCGCGCAGCGGGGCTTCTGGTTTGGAGCCTTAGCCGATCAGCGGATCACCGCCAATTCGGTACGCTTGCCGCCCTTGTAAGTCATGAGTGTCAGAGCGCCGTTCTTGATATCGCCCTTTTCGTCAAACGAGATGGTACCGGTCACACCCTTGTAGTCGGTGGTGGCAGCCAGCGCTGGCAGGTACTTGGCTGGATCAGCTGAGTCTGCCTTGACCATGGCCGCGACCATGATGTTCAAGGCGTCGTAGACATAGGGTGCGTATACCTGCACATCGGCGTTGTACTTGGCTTTGAAGTCGGCTTTGAACTTGTCCATACCCGCTTTGCCTTCGCCTTCAACACCACCGGCTTCAGCACAGAAAACCATGTCGTCTTTCATTGCGTCGCCAGCCAGTTTTGGCAATTCGCTGGAGCAGATGCCGTCACCACCCATGAACTTGGCCTTGATGCCGAGTTGGGCCATCTGCTTGATCATCGGACCTGCAACGGCGTCCATACCGCCGAAGAACACTACGTCAACCTTTTTGCCTTTAAGGGTAGTCAGGATGGCGTTGAAATCGGTTGCCTTGTCAGTAGTGAACTCATGACCAGCAATTTTGCCGCCTGCGGCTTCAACCGCTTTCTTGAATTCTTCAGCCACACCCTGACCATATGCGGTACGGTCGTCGATGACGCCGATAGACTTGCCCTTGAGGGTGGTCACTGCATATTTGCCCAAGGTGCTGCCGAGGTGCACGTCGTCAGCCACAACACGGAACACCGTCTTGAAACCCTGGCGTGTGAACTTGGGGTTCGTGGCCGACGGCGAAATTTGCGGAATGCCAGCAGCGCTGTAAATCGCCGAGGCCGGAATCGAGGTGCCGGAGTTCAGGTGACCGATCACGCCAGCAACTTTCGCGTCCACCAGTTTCGTGGCAACGGAAGTGCCCTGCTTCGGATCGCCAGCGTCGTCTTCTGCCATCAACTCGAGCTTGACCTTCTTGCCGCCGATCATCACGCCCTTGGCGTTGAGTTCTTCGATCGCCATACGGGCGCCATTTTCGTTGTCTTTGCCCAGGTGCGCGATCGCGCCACTGGTCGGGCCGACGTGGCCAATCTTGATAACGCCGGAATCCGCGGCGGGAGCGGGAGCAGCGGCAACCGAAGCGGCAGCGGCTGGGGCAGCAGCAGCAGGTTTTGCTTCCTCTTTCTTGCCACAGGCGACCAACAGGACAGCGGCCGCACAGAGCGTGAGACTGGTGCGAAATTTCATTTGCATAGAGACTCCAAGGGGATTGTTTGAAAAGTTGATGGATTTGGCTAACCTCAACAGCCAAAGAGGATAACCCATTTTCCCACCCTTAACCATAGGGAAGGCCCTAGCAGTATGTTGAATTTCCCCCTTCGGCAGCGACATGGCTTGGGGGGCGAACTGCAAAACTCGCGCCGTTGGCATACGACCCATCCAGACTTCAATCCAAACGCGGCGCCCACGGAGACGCGCAACAAAATACCGGCAAGTGCTCGGGTCACTTGTTTGTCCGCGTCTGCTCAAACCCCCGCTGCCACGGCGTCAATCCGCTAATCTGGACGTGGCTTCGTTGGCTACCGCGTCGAGCACCGCGCGCCGCACCATGGGTTCGATATCGGCGCGCAAGCGCATCGCAACCACGTCAATTTGCTCCACCAACGCATTGGCAATCAGGTCGTGCAAATTGCGCTGCAGGCTGTCCGACACCTCCGCCTGTATCCATTCCACCAGTGCATCATCGGCCGCCACCATTGGCCGCGCGAGGGCCAGTGGTGAAACCGCAGCAAGCAGGCGCGCCGGTGGCACAACGACCTCGGTCAAGGTCGGCACAAACCGTGGCGCGGGGCGCCCGCTGGCCGTCATCGGTGGGCATCCTTGTCGGCGCGGTCAAGCCGGTTAATTGCGTAGCCTCGGCTGGTGTAGTGTTTCCAGCGCGCGCGCGCGCGAGCCCGATCAGCGTCATCACAACCAACAACCTCGATCAAACGTGCAAAACGCTCGAAACCCGCCGGCACGCCGGGTCCGAGGTTCAGCAGGACTTGGTCGTGCGGGGCCGCCGAAAGGCTCTCGCAAAACACCACGGCCGAGGCTTCGAGCATCCTGGAATCAGCGCGTTCAGCCGAGCAATGCGCAATGAACTCGACTGGGTCCAACTCCCACAAGCGCTGATCCAGGCGATGTAAATCCACTGGATCGGCCGTCACCGCCGTACGCGCGCCGGTGCCAGTTGCCTTGCGCAAGAGGCGGCAGCTGTACTCCCACTTATCGGCAACATTGAAATGGAAACTGATCTCGGTCATTGCGGGCTGCGCTCAGGCCGCCTTGCGTTTCCGTGGAGCAAGGGGCTTGACCACGCCAGAACCCGCCTTGGCCGCCTCGGCCAGCAAATAACCCAGCAACAGTGCCACTGGCCGACCGGTCGCGCCTTTGGCAGCGCCACTTTTCCAGGCAGTGCCGGCGATGTCCAGATGCGCCCACGGGTACTTGCCCGCGAAACGCTGCAAGAACTTGGCCGCGGTGACCGCACCCGCAGCACGGCCGGCCACGTTCGCAACGTCGGCAAAATTGGTTTTCAAGCCCTCAGCATAGTCATCGTCCAGCGGCATCCTCCAACAGAAGTCTTGCGCCGCCTCACCCGCCGCCAACAATTGCGTTGCAAGGCTGTCAGAGCTCGCAAACATCCCGCTTCGCACACCACCCAGCGCGATCACGCAGGCGCCGGTCAAGGTGGCAATGTCAATCACCGCAGCGGGCGCAAAACGCTCGGCGTAGGTCAACGCGTCGCACAGAATCAAGCGCCCCTCGGCGTCGGTGTTGAGGATTTCAATGGTTTGCCCGCTCATACTGGTAACCACGTCGCCTGGCTTGACGGCCCGGCCATCTGGCATGTTCTCGCAGCTCGGTATCAGCCCCACGACGTTGATCGCCGGCTGGATGTCGGCCAAAGCCCGGAACACACCCAGCACGCTCGCCGCACCACACATGTCGAACTTCATCTCGTCCATTTCCGGAGCCGGCTTGATGGAGATACCACCGGTGTCGAAAGTGATGCCTTTGCCGATCAAAACCGTCGGCGCCTGCGACTTGACGGCGCCCTGGTAGCGCAACACGATAAAACGCAGTTCCTCCTCGGAGCCACGGGCAACTGCAATGAAAGATCCCATACCGAGCTTGGCCACCTTTTTCGGACCCATCACCTCGCACTCGATGCGCGGGCGTTTCGCCAGCGCCTTGGCCGCATTGGCCAGCATGGCCGGTGTGGCGTGATTGGCTGGCCGGTTGGCCCATTCTTTGGCCAACTCAACCCCATGTACCGTCGCCACCGCCTGGTCAAAAGCGTCCTGAACCGCCGCCGCGTCGACGCCCCCGAAAATAACCTTGGAAATGGTGCGACCCTCCGGCTTGGACTTGGTCGTTGTGTAGACATAGCTGGCGTCGGCTACCGCCGCAACCGCACAGGCCAGCACATCGGCCGACGCCTTCCAGCCAAAACACACCAATACCTGCAATACGCCCGGACCTTTGGCTACTCCGATTGCCGCCGTGACCGCCTGGCGCACCTGGCGCGGCGCACCATCGTCACAGCCGACCATAATCATGCGGGTGCTGGCCACCCCAGGGGCCTGGTACATCGGCAGCAACTTGCCGGCCTTGGTCTCGAAGTGCCCAGCCTTGAGCGTCGCGCCAATCAACCCGGGCACCACACCACTGCCTGACTTGAAATCCTTGGGCACAAGGACAATCAATACATCCGCCTTTTGCGCCGCAACATCAGCCAGCCCGAACAGACCCAATTCAAAGTTCATAATCCACCAGTCACTTGCGATCATTGGGCGCGCATCAGATCAGCGCCAAAACCATTCTCTTCTTCGTCCGATGTTATTCCATTCTTCGCTGCGCAAGGAAATGTCGCGCACCTTTGGTGCGACGGTCGTGTTGCTGGCCACCATTGTGATCACGATGTTGTTGATCAGAACCCTCAATCTGGCCACACGCGGCAGCGTCAACCCGACAGAAATCATTGTGGTGCTCGGTTATACCTTTCTTGTCCACGCCCCAACCATCCTTACATTGAGTCTGTTCATCTCGATTGTGGCTACCTTGTCGCGGATGTACCGTGACAGCGAGATGGTAATCTGGTTCTCCGCTGGCCAAGGCCTGGGTTCGTTTGTCAAGCCCCTGTTCCGATTCGTCTGGCCGATGCTGCTGATGATCGCCGCCTTCGCCCTGTTCGGCCGGCCATGGGCCAACCAGCAGCAGAATGTGCTGCGTGACCGCTTCGAACATCGAAACGACCTGGAACGTGTAGCACCCGGACAGTTCCAGGAGTCAGCCGGTGGCAACCGGGTGTTTTTCATCGACAAGGACTCAATAGACGGCAAATCAGCAGGAGAGGTGTTCATTGCGGCAAACGAACGCGGCAAGGAAACCATCACCACGGCGCGCGCCGG
This sequence comes from Rhodoferax sp., assembly GCA_026785765.1. Classification (GTDB taxonomy): domain Bacteria; phylum Pseudomonadota; class Gammaproteobacteria; order Burkholderiales; family Burkholderiaceae_C; genus CAISIP01. Next base: position 4,996 of record JAJAZK010000222.1, read on the forward strand.
CGTGATCGACTCCGTCGCCGGTGACCGGTTCCTGATGCTGTCGCGCGGGCAGCGGCTGGAACGCTCACTGGAAAACCCGGGTACCAAGATCAGCGAGTTCGAACAGTACGGGGTCCTGATGGATGAAAAGGCCGAGCAGGCCAACCTTGTCATTCCCGTGCGCACGATGGCCAGCGTCGATCTGATTCGTGGACGCACCAGCGCGCAACTTGGCGAATTGTCCTTTCGCCTCGGAATTGCGTTGGCGGCGGTCAATTTCGTGTTGATCGCGTTGGTCGTATCGGGCACCAACCCGCGGGTTGGCCGCAATGGAAACCTGCTGCAGTCATTGTTAACTTTTGTGGTGTATTCCAACCTGGTCACCCTCGGCTCCAGCCGCATCGCGTCCGGCACCAGCAGTTTCCTGGCGTTCACGCTGGCGTTGCATGGCGGCGTCCTGGTAGCGAGCCTGGCGATGCTGGCAAAACTCCACTGGAACTGGACTGTCGTCGGCAGCCTGCGCAGTCGGCGCCGCCCGGCATTGGCTAATCGGGTAGAGACATGAGGGTCGTGCGCCACATGATCCAGCGCGAAATCCTGAGCGGGGTGTTCTTCGCCACCGTTGCGTTTCTGGCCTTGTTCAGCTTCATCGACCTGGTCGAAGAATTGCGCTGGGTGAATTCCGCAGACCCGCAGGGCTACCACCTTCGCCACGCATTGGCCTACGTCGCCACCCTGTCCGTCAGCACGCTGTATGAACTGATTCCGATCACGGTACTGATCGGGTCGGTGTTCGTGATGGCGCGCCTCGCGCAGAACTCCGAGTTCACGGTCCTGCGCACCAGTGGCCTAGGGCCTTGGCGCGCACTGCGCGTGATGCTGGGCCTGGGCCTGGTATTCACCCTCATCACGTTTGCGATCGGCGACTTCCTGGCACCGGCGGCCGACCGCGCAGGGCAGTTCCTGCGCGCGAAGTACCTGCGCGAGATCACGATCGGACAAACCGGGGCCTGGTTGCGCGAAAAACAGGCTTATCAGTCGTTCGCCGTCAACGTCGGCGTGTTGCAAGCAGATGGCACCATGCGCCGCGTGCGCGTGATCGAGTTCGACCGCGCCGGGCGCATCGTTTCGACCAGCGATGCAAAAACCGGCAAATTCAGCACAGATGACTCGTGGGTCCTGGCGGGTGTGTCGCGCACCGAGTTTGTTGCCGACGCGAACGGCGCCGCATCGCTAACACGACAATCGTTGCCAGAGTACCGTTGGCCAACCACCTTGACGTCGGAAATGGTATCGGTAGCCCTGTTGAGTCCGGAACGTATGTCCACCATCGACCTGTTCCAGTTCATGCGCCATCTTGATGCGAATGGCCAGTCATCGCAGCGTTATGAGATCGAGTTCTGGCGCAAAGTCTTTTACCCCTTGAGTTGTCTCGTGATGATGGTGCTGGCCTTGCCCTTTGGATACCTGCACTTTCGAACGCGCGGCATCTCAACCTTTGTGTTCATCGGGGTCATGACGGGCATCAGCTTTTTCCTGCTCAACGACCTGTTCGGCCATTTTGGCAATCTGCGCAACTGGTGGCCGTGGTTGACCGCGGCCGCGCCTGGTCTGATCTATACGCTGCTTTCACTGACAGCGTTCGGATGGCTGGTGGTGCGCCGATGACGCCTTCCCCGCGCGCGGTTATCCTGTTTGCGCATGGATCGCGCGACCCCCAATGGAGTGAACCGATGCGGGCCGTGGCCGCACGCATGCAGCAACAGCATCCGCACATTCCGGTTGCCTGTGCCTACCTTGAAATGATGGAGCCGGACCTTGCAAGCGCCAGTGAAAGTCTGATTGCTGCGGGCATCCTCCATGTCAATGTGGTACCCATGTTTCTGGGCGTTGGCCGACACGCGCGCCACGATTTGCCGCTGTTGATGCAGGCGCTGCGCGAGCGGCACAGGCAGGTTCGATTCGAACTGAAGGCAGCGATCGGAGAAGACCCACGTGTGGTGGACTTGCTCGCCGCCATTGCCGCCGAGTAGTTTGTTGCGACGGCGAACCTGGCAGGATCCAGGCAAGCCGACATAATAAAAGCCTTCTTCAGACAACATCAGATATGAATCTGCACCAATTTCGTTTTGTCCAGGAAGCGGTGCGCCGCAAGCTGAACCTGACCGAAGCCGCGAAGGCCTTGCACACCTCGCAGCCCGGGGTGTCCAAGGCAATCATCGAACTGGAAGAAGAACTGGGAATCGAGATTTTTGCGCGCCATGGCAAACGCCTCAAACGGGTGACCGAACCCGGCCAGCATGTGCTCAAGAGCATCGAATTGATCATGCGCGAACTCGGCAACCTGCGCCGTATAGGAGACGAGTACAGCGCCCAGGACAGTGGCACGTTGTCAATCGCGACGACCCACACGCAGGCCAGGTATGTATTGCCCGATGCGGTGTCGCGTCTGCGGATTGCCTATCCGAAGGTCAACATCAGCCTGCACCAGGGCGCGCCGCATCAGGTGGCCCAGATGGTGATCGATGAAGTGGCGGAGATCGGCATCGCCACCGAATCACTAGCCGCTTACAGCGAACTGGTGACCTTGCCCTGTTATGAATGGCAGCACATGCTGGTGCTGCCGGTCGACCATCCCCTGTGTCTGAAAGAGCGCCTGACGCTGGAAGACATTGCGGCCGAGCCACTCATCACCTACCACCCGTCCTTTACCGGCCGCACCAAGATCGACCAGGCATTTGCTACGCGCAACTTGCACCCGCGTATCGCGCTCGAAGCAATCGATTCGGACGTGATCACCACCTATGTGCGTCTCGGTATGGGCATCGGCATCGCCGCCGAAATGGCGGTGCGTGGCTTGACCGCGGAGGCTGGCGGACTGGTGGTGCGGCCGGTGGGCCAGCTGTTTGGTCAAAACGTGGCACGCGTGGCATTCAAACGCGGAGCCTACCTGCGCAATTTCGTTTACAAGTTTGCGGAACTTCTCAGCGACCGGCTGGAGCGCCAGCTGGTGGCGCGCGCCATGACCGGGCATGTCAATGACTATGAACTATGACCTCACTGTAATGACCCATACGCCAGCGCTCATCTCCAAGCTTCCCACGGTCGGCACCACGATTTTCACCGTCATGTCGACGCTGGCGGCCGAACATGGAGCTGTCAACCTGGGACAGGGATTTCCGGACTTCGATTGCGATCCGGCGCTGGTGGGTGCGGTTTCGCAAGCCATGCAAGCTGGCCTGAACCAGTACCCACCGATGGCCGGTGTCGCCGCACTGCGGGAGGCCGTCGCGAGCAAGTTGGCGCTCTGGCACGGCGCAGCTGGCGGGCGCAACTACGACGCAGCGGCCGAGATCACGGTGACAGCGGGCGCCACCCAGGCCATCATCACCGCGATCCTGGCCGTGGTGCACCCCGGCGACGAGGTGATTGTGCTGGAGCCGTGTTACGACAGTTATGTCCCCAACATCGATCTCACCGGCGGCAAGGCAGTCCGGGTGCCGCTGAAACCCGGCAGTTTTCGCCCCGACTTTGATCGCATCGGCGCCGCAATTACGCCGCGCACTCGGGCGATCCTGATCAACAGCCCACACAATCCCAGCGCGACTGTTTGGTCCGATGCCGACATGTTGCGTTTGCAGGAGTTGCTGGCCCCGACCAACATCCTGCTGATCAGCGACGAAGTCTATGAACACATGGTGTTTGACAACCAAGCGCACCATAGCGCAGCCCGTTATCCGGGTCTGGCGGCACGCGCCTTCATCGTCTCGAGTTTTGGCAAGACTTACCATGTCACCGGATGGAAAGTCGGTTTTGTGGCGGCTCCCGCCGCGCTGATGGGCGAATTCCGCAAAGTGCACCAGTTCAATGTGTTCACGGTAAACACACCGGTTCAGCATGGCCTTGCGGCCTACATGGCCAATCCGCGGCCGTACCAGGAACTGGCGGCGTTCTACCAGCGTAAGCGTGACTTGTTTCGTGCCGGTCTGGCGGCCACCCGCCTGCGGCTGTTACCCAGCGAAGGCAGCTTCTTCCAATGTGTGGACATTTCCGCCCTTGCCGTGCCGGAACGCACCCTGGGCGAAGCCAGGTTCTGCGAATGGCTGACCACCGAAGTGGGTGTGGCGGCGATCCCGCTCAGCGCGTTTTACGGCGATGGCTTCGACCAGAGCGTAGTCCGGTTCTGCTTTGCCAAGAAAGACGAGACACTGCGTACTGCCTTGCAACGGCTGGCCAGGCTGTAGTGGTTCCATCCAGCCGTGCAACCGGCCGGTCGTGGCAAGTTGGCGCAGTGGCTCAGCGCTGTCGGCCGCGTGCTTCGCGGCGCGCAATCCAGATGGTGGCGCCGCAAATCACCAGCCCACCGATCAAGGTCGTCTGACTCGGCGTCTCGCCAAACACGAGCCAACCCATGGCCGCTGCCCAGACCAGATCGAGGAACTTGACCGACTGCGTCGACGAAATGTCAGCCACTGCGAAACCTCGCGTCACGCTATAGTGCGCCGCCACTCCCAGCACCCCTGCGGCCAAAAAACCCAGCCACTGTCCCGGCAAAACTGGCGCCCAGAACCAGATCGCCAACGGCAGGCTGAACAGGGATACGCTGATGGCTTGCCACAACACGATCACCTCCACGCGCTCGGTCCGGGTCAGTGCTTTGGTCAGCAGGAAGGATGCCGCAAAAATCGGACTCGAGGCCAGCATCACCAGGCTATAGACACTACTACCGCCAGTCAGGCTGGGCCCCAGCACGATCAACACGCCGACAAAACCGAGCAGTGCGGCAAGCCAGCGGTCCCAGCGCATCTGCTCGCGAAAAAACAGGTAGGCACCCAGCATGATGAAGATCGGGCCGGTGAATCCGATGGCGGTGGTGTCCGCCATCGGGATCTGCGGCAATGCAGTGAACCACAGCATCAGGCCGACGCTGTGCAACCCGCCGCGGACAAACTGTCCGCCCATTCGTTTGGGCATGTAGGCAGCAAGGCCTGCGCCCATGACCCATGGCGCCATGACAATGACCGAGCTGATGTAGCGCAGAAACTGGGCCTGCAGCGGGTGCATCTGCAAGGACAACAAGCGGATGATGGTGTTGAGCTGGACAAATATCAATCCTGCCAAAGTCACCCATAACAAACCCTTGACTGTCGGATCAAGCCGCTGTGCGCGATGGCGCAGCAGTGCCAGGCGCCGTTGCAGGGGTGAGCGGCTGCGACCCGTTCGGTGATTCACGGGGTACCGATCATTGCCCGATCTGCTGCCATACCTTTTCCAGCCGTTTCACGCTGACCGGCTGCGGGGTACGTAATTCCTGCGCGAAAAAACTGACGCGCAGCTCCTCCAGCAGCCAGCGGAATTCGTCCAATCGGCTATCAGGCACACCCTTGCGCTCGGCCAGCAGACGCCAATAGCGCGACTCCAGTGGCCGCAACTCGCCCAGCCGCAAAGAATCCCGCGCCGGGTCGCCGCGCGCCTTGTCCAGGCGCAACACAATTGCCTTGAGGTAGCGGACGAAGTGCGGCAATTGCGCCCAAGGTGTGAGCGCCAGGAAGCGGGACGGCATCAGGCGCTGCAACTGCTGCTGCGCATCGGTGCAGGCCTCTGCCAATTGCCGGTTGTCCTTTATCTTGCGAACCGCCAATGCGTACTCGGCGAGGACGGTTCCACACAGCCTGACAATTTCGTTGGCAATCAGGGTGAGCCGCCCCCGGCCCTCCTCCAGACGTTGGCGAAACGCCGTAGCATCACCCGGCAAGGGCTGTTGCAGAAATGCCCGCTCCAGCGCCACGTCGATGATCTGGGCGCGCAACTCTTCCATGGTGCCCAGCGACATATAGGCCGCCGCCATCTTCTGCAACTCGGGCGACCTTTTTTCAAGGTACTTGATGGCATCGCGAACCTGCAGCGCAAACAAGCGGCGCAGACCGGCGCGGTGCCGCACGACGGCCGCCGCGGGCTCATCAAACACCTCGATGCCCACCGCATCGCCCAAGTCCGTGAGAGCCGGAAAACCGATCAGTGTCTGCGTCCCCTTGCGGATCTCGAGCAGTTCGGGCAACTCGCCAAAAGTCCATCCGGTGTAACGAGCAGCGCTCTCAACCGGTGCAGCAGCGCGGGCCACCGCCACAACGGGCCCCGTACGTTCCGGTGCTGCGACGGGCGGCGCAGGGTTTGCCGCCGCTGGCGTCGCCTTCAACCCCGCCAATGCCTGAAAGGCACCCCGCGCCTGCGCCCCCAGTTCGGCCTTTAGCGCAGCCAGATTGCGCCCGCTACCGAGCTGACGGCCATGTTCATCGGCCACACGGTAGTTCATGAACAGATGCGGACTCAAGGTATCGAGCTTGAAGTCGCCTAGCTTTACATCAAGCGAAGTTTCCGCACGAACCAGCTTGAGCAAACTGTCCACCAGGCCGTTGCGCCCGAATGATTCGGGTTGCGCGAATTGTGCCGCGATCCGTGTGGCGCTATCTGGCAGCGGAACAAAACGCGCGCGCGGTTTCTGCTGCAGGCTTCTGAGCAGGGCCAGTATCTTGTCACGCAACATACCGGGAACCAGCCATTCGCAGCGTTCCTCGTTTACCTGGTTGAGCACAAACAAGGGTACTGTCACCGTCAACCCGTCGCGCACATCACCCGGCTCGTGCAGGTACTGCGCAGTGCAATCAACGCCACCGAGCCTCAGCGTCCGCGGAAACGCATTGGTGGTGATGCCGGCGGCTTCGTGGCGCATCAGCTCGGCACGCGTCAGCAATAATAGTTGCGGCTGCTTCTTCACTTCCGCGCGGTACCAGGTCTCGCAGCTGTGACCACTGCAAACGTCCGGCGGCAACTGCTGGTCGTAAAACGCGAAGATCAGTTCATCGTCCACCAGCACATCCTGGCGCCGCGACTTGTGCTCCAGGTCCTCCACCTGTGACACCAGTTTGCGGTTTGCCGCCAGAAACGCCAGGTTGGTTTCCCACTGTCCCGCCACCAGGGCCTCGCGAATGAAAATCTCTCGCGCCGCCTGCGGATCAATGCGTGCATAGTTGACCCGACGACCGCTGTAGACCACGATGCCATACAAGGTGGCACGTTCGAGCGCCGTCACTTCGGCAGCCTTCTTCTCCCAATGCGGATCGAGCAACTGTTTCTTCAGCAAATGCGCGCCAACCTGCTCCAGCCATTGCGGCTCGATCGCTGCAAGGCCACGGCCGAACAACCGTGTCGTCTCCACCAACTCGGCGGCCATGATCCAGCGACCGGGCTTCTTTGCCAGATGCGCACCCGGGTGGCGGTAAAACTTGATGCCGCGTGGACCAAGGTACACCTCCTCGTCATCGAGCTTGCAACCAATATTACCCAACAAGCCGGCCAACATGGCCAGATGCAACTGCTCGTAGCTCGCCGGCGCGCTGTTGATCTGCCACCGGTGCTCTGCCACCACAGTCTGTAACTGCGAATGGATATCCTTCCATTCGCGCACCCGGCGCACACTGACAAAGTTCTGCCGCAGCAGCTGCTCGTATTGCCGGTTCGACAAGCGGTGCTCGGCACTGCCTTTCTCGCCACGTGCATGGGCGATCCACTTCCAGAGCTTGAGGTAACCGCTGAACTCGCTGCGGTCGTCGTCAAACTTGCTGTGCGCCGTGTCGGCGGCGCCTTGCGCATCCATCGGACGGTCGCGTACATCCTGCACACTGAGCGCGCTGGCAACCACCAGCACTTCATCGAGGGCATGGCGTTCGCGCGCCTCCAGAATCATGCGGCCTACGCGCGGGTCCAGCGGCAGCCGCGCCAGCTCGACGCCGGTTGGTGTCAGCTCACGGTCATCGTCGACGGCGCCGAGTTCTGCCAGCAACTGGTAACCGTCGGTGATGGCGCGCGCCTGGGGAGCCTCCAAAAACGGAAAGTCCTCGACCAGGCCAAGGTGCAGTGACTTCATGCGCAGGATCACGCCGGCCAGTGAGCTGCGCAGGATTTCCGGATCGGTGAACCGGGGGCGCTGCTCGAAATCGCGCTGCTCGTACAGCCGGATGCAGATCCCGTTGGCCACGCGCCCGCAGCGCCCGGCGCGCTGATTGGCCGACGACTGGCTGATCGGCTCCACCAGCAACTGCTCCACCTTGCTGCGAAAGCTGTAGCGCTTCATGCGCGCCGTGCCGGCATCGATGACAAAACGGATGCCCGGTACCGTCAGCGATGTCTCTGCCACGTTGGTCGCGAGCACGATGCGGCGACCGGAGTGGGTGTCGAAGATGCGGTCCTGCTCGGGTTGGCTTAGCCGTGCAAAAAGCGGCATCACTTCGGCCTGCCGGAACAGCGGCTGGTGGCTGAGGTGTTTGCGCAAATGGTCGGTCGCCTCGCGAATCTCGCGTTCACCCGGCAGGAACACCAATATGTCACCGTCAAGCCCGGACCCAGCCGTCGTGCCGGGCGCAGAGCTGCCGCGCCACAACTCATCCACCGCGTCGGCGATCGCCGCGTTCAGTCCATAGTCGCGCGATTCCTCGAACGGCCGGTAACGCTGCTCTACCGGGTACATGCGCCCCGACACCGAGATCACCGGCGCCGGGCCGCGAGCCGACGCAAAGTGCTCGGCAAAGCGCTGGGCGTCGATGGTGGCCGAGGTCACGATGACCTTCAGGTCCGGGCGCCGCGGCAGAATCTGGCGCAAGTACCCGAGCAGGAAATCGATGTTCAGGCTGCGTTCGTGGGCCTCATCGATGATGATCGTGTCATAGGCCTTGAGCAACGGGTCGGACTGGGTTTCTGCGAGCAGGATGCCGTCCGTCATCAGTTTGACCGACGCATCGCGCGACAGGCGGTCCTGGAAACGCACTTTAAAGCCCACCACTTCACCCAGGGCGGTTTTCAGTTCTTCGGCAATGCGTTTGGCAACCGAACTGGCGGCAATCCGGCGCGGCTGCGTGTGGCCGATCAGGCGGCCCTGCCCTGGCGGCGCGTTGCATTTGCCGCGCCCCATGGCCAGCGCAATCTTGGGTAGCTGCGTCGTTTTGCCCGAGCCGGTCTCCCCGCACACCACCACCACCTGATGCTGGCGCAGCGCGTCCATGATTTCGGCACGGCGCTCCGACACCGGCAAGGACTCGGGAAAATCGATCTTCAGGGGATGGGGAGGCGAATCGGCAGACACAGGCACACACGATTATCCCTGCGGCATTTGATTTCAGCCTGGAGTCGCTGCATGTGAACCGCGCGCTTTGGGCAGCCGTTGCGAAAGCCAGCCAATGCTTCGCCCATAATCAGCATTTGCCCGAGTCCATAGCGCCACCCACGATGTCTGCTGTATTCAACTTCACTTTCGTGCCCTGGTTCCGGTCGGTCGCACCGTACATCCACAAGTTCCGCAATCAAACCTTTGTGGTTGGTGTGTGCGGCGAGGCGATTGCGGCCGGAAAGCTGCAACACCTGGCACAGGACCTGGCCATGGTGCAGAGCATGGGCGTCAAAATCGTTCTGGTGCATGGATTCCGACCCCAAGTCAACGAACAGCTCAAGGCCAAAGGGCACACACCCCGGTATTCGCACGGGGTCCGCATCACAGACGAAGTTTCGCTGGACTGTGCGCAGGAAGCGGCCGGGCAGTTGCGTTATGAGATCGAAGCGGCGTTCAGCCAGGGGCTGCCCAACACGCCGATGGCTGGCGCTACGGTGCGGGTGATTTCCGGCAACTTCATCACGGCGCGGCCGGTCGGCATTCTGGATGGTGTCGATTTCCTGCACTCCGGGCTGGTGCGCAAAGTCGACGTCGCCGGCATCTACCGCACGCTGGACATGGGCGCCCTGGTGTTGCTGTCGCCATTTGGGTTCTCCCCCACCGGTGAGGCATTCAACCTGACGATGGAAGAAGTGGCCACCAGCGTGGCGATTGCGCTGCAGGCCGACAAACTTTTGTTCGTCACGGAAATCGCCGGCATCCGGGTGAAACCGGAAGAGCCCGAAGGGGACGACAACCCGATCGATACCGAACTGCCCCTGGCGGCGGCCGAGAAGTTGCTCGCCGGTCTGCCCGGCGCCCAGCAGCCCACCGACACCGCGTTCTACCTGCAGCACTGCGTCAAGGCCTGCAAGGCTGGCGTAGAACGCAGTCATATCGTGCCGTTTGCGATGGATGGCGCGCTGCTGCTGGAAATTTATGTGCACGACGGCATTGGCACCATGGTCATCGACGAGAAACTGGAGAGCCTGCGCGAAGCCAGTGCCGACGATGTCGGCGGCATTTTGCAATTGATCGAGCCGTTCGAAAAAGATGGCACCCTGGTCAAGCGCAGCCGCACCGAGATCGAACGCGACGTTGGCAACTACACGATCCTCGAACACGACGGTGTCATTTTTGCCTGCGCGGCCTTGTACCCCTACCCCGAGGCGCGTACTGCGGAAATGGCGGCACTTACCGTATCCCCCGAGTCACAAGGACAGGGCGACGGCGAGCGGGTGCACAAGCGCGTCGAGCAACGCGCCAGGACGATGGGTCTGGAGAGCATTTTTGTGCTCACAACCCGCACCATGCACTGGTTCCTGAAACGTGGTTTTGTTCAGGCCGACCCGGACCAGTTGCCAGAAGCGCGCCGGCGCATGTACAACTGGGACCGCAAGAGCCAGGTGCTGATGAAGAAGTTGACCTGACGCCGCCCCGATCCGAAACATCTGTTCCATGAAAGGCAATGCAAACATGCAATCACTCAACTTCATCGGCGGCGAGAAAGGTGGAGTCGGCAAATCCGTCGCTTCCCGGGTGCTGGCGCAATACTTCATCGACAAAGGTCGGCCGTTCATCGGGTTTGACACCGACCGCTCGCACACCTCGTTCACGCGCTTTTACTCCGCTTACGCGTCGCCGGTCATTGTGGACAGTTATGAAGGGCTCGACCGCATTGCCAGTGTGTTTGAACAAACCCGGGACCAGGTGCAGAAAAGCGCGATCGTGGACCTGGCGGCTCAAACCGCCGCACCCTTGTCGCGCTGGATCCGCGAGTCCGACCTGTTGTCGCTGCTGGCTGAGATGGGAGTCACAGTGAACTTCTGGCATCTGTGTGATGCTGGCAAGGACTCAGTTGATTTGCTGGACCGCCTACTCAACACATATGGGGTCGGCCCGAATTACATAGTGGTACGCAACGAGGGGCGCGGCTCGGACTTCTCGCTACTCGACGAATCCGCGGCCCTGAAAAAGACACTCGCACTGGGGGGCCAAGTGATCAATCTTGGCCAGCTGCACGAAGCCAGCATGCGCAAGATCGATCAGCACAATGCCAGCTTCTGGGCGGCCATACACAACAAGGGCGAACCCGGCGCGATGGGCATGCTCGAACGACAGCGCATCAAGACCTGGCTTAAGGTGACCTACGCCACATTGGATGCGCTGCCCCTGTAGCCTCAGCCTGGCTGGGGTGCGCCGCGAGCGGCGATCATGCGCTGGGTGTCGATCTTGCGGTCGTCGTTGACCTTGCGAACCGTTGCGCGCTCGCCGCAGACGCCCAGGTATTGCTTGACCGGCAGCGCCGCCAGCAGGTCCTGGCCATAGATCAGCTTGCTGGCACTTGAAACGATCGGCAGGTGCACCACGGCGGCGCAGTCCGCCAGCGTGAAATGGTCACCCGCGACAAACGGAGAAAACTTCGCGATTCTGGCAAAAGCCGCGACGCCGCGCTCCAGCAGCATCCGTGCGCGCTCCTTGCTTGCGTCACTGACCTTGCCGCCGAAAAACGCCTCGGCGTACAACTCGCGCGCCACCAGCTCCAGATGCAGCTCGATGTAGACCACCAGTTCGCGGACTTTGGCGGCGGCGAGTGGATTCGCGGGCAACAGGGGATGCTGCGGGTAGGCCGCCTCGACGTACTCGGCACAGGCCATTGACTCCGACACGCAACCATGGCCAGTGTCCAGGAATGGCACCTTGCCCATCGGTGAACGGTTTAGCACTGCAGCGTCGCTGGAGCCGGTCATCACCAGTTCCTCTTCAAAAGCGACCTGCTTCTCCAGCAATTGCAGCTTGATCTGGTTGTAGTAATTGCTGGCCGAAAAGCCGCAGAGTTTCAAGGTCATGGTGACTCCCGATGATGAATTGACGAAGGCCTGGTGCCGCACATTATGCGAATTGGCGCACTGCGGCGCGAGTCACCGGCGCGACTGCGCGCCTGGCACTCGAGGGTAAAAGCCGATGCTGCTGCCCTGGCGCGTCCATAAAATGCAGGCCAACAACTGTCAGGAGACGCCCCATGATCGAGCATCAGAACCGCCGCCGGTTTCTCGCCCAGGCAGCCAGCGCAAGCGCGATCATCGCGCTGCCAGCGCTGGTCCATGCACAAGCGTTCCCGGCGCGCCCGATCAAATACATCTGTCCCTGGCCAGCCGGGGGCTCGACCGACGCCGTGATGCGCGTTATTGCCGAGAGTGCTGGCAAGGCGCTAGGGCAGACTGTGCTAATCGAGAACAAACCCGGCGCTGGCGGCATGCTGGGCGCCAACGAGCTGGTGAACGCCAGGCCAGACGGTTATACCCTGTCCCAGCTGCCGCACGGAGTGTTCCGGATCCCGCACATGCAGAAGACGCAGTTCGACACGCTGAAGGATTTCACCTGGATTGCCTGCCTTACCGGCTATACCTTTGGTCTGGTGGTGCCAGCGGACTCCCCCATCAAGAGCATCCGGGATCTGGTCACATTTGCCAAGGCCAATCCGGAAAAACTTACCTATGGCTCAACTGGCAACGGAACCAGTCCGCACCTGGCGGTGGAAGAGTTTACCCAACGCGCCGGCATCAAACTGACGCACGTGCCTTTCAAAGGCAACGCCGACAACATGCAGGCTGTGCTGGGCGGCCACATCATGGCTGCCAGCGACGCCACCGGCTGGGGTCCGCATGTGGATGCCGGCAAACTGCGCCTGCTCGCAACCTATGGCAGCAAGCGCACCAAGCGCTGGAGCAACGTGCCGACGCTGGACGAATTGGGTTATCAGACGGTGTCGGATTCGCCCTTCGGCGTGTGTGGTCCAAAGGGCATGGACCCGGCGGTCACCAAAACCCTGCACGACGCATTTCGCAAGACGCTGGAAGACCCGGCCGTCTTGGCATCGTTCGAAAAGTACGACCAGTCGGTGATCTATATGAACACCGAGAC
>JAJAZK010000223.1 GCA_026785765.1 Rhodoferax sp.
GATGGTGCCACAAAAGCAATATTCTCGGCTTTCGCTCGCTCACCAACATCCTGTGTCTGGGGCAGAGTCTGGTTCATCGCCCTGGCGTATCGGTCCAGGCTGATGCAGGCGTGGCGCGCCAAGAGTGCGTCCGAAGACGCGCTGGATCCGCGCTCGGGCAGCACCGCCCCGTTATAGTGTTCAACGAAGTGGCCGGTCAGCGATTTGGCCATCCTTGGCATCTTATCTGGGAGATAGTGTGAAAAAAGTGGCAATTTTTGGTGCCGGTCGCATCGGCCGGATTCATGCGGCCAATCTGGCCACGCTGCCGGGCGTGCGCCTGCAGTTCGTCTGTGATCCAATGGCCGAAGCCGCCGCCGAGTTGGCCGACCGCCATGGCGCCACGGTCGCGACCCCAGAGGCCGTGTTCGGCGATTCGTCCATCGACGTTGTGGCCATCGCATCCTCGACCGACACCCACAGCGATTTGATCAACCGGGCTGCCGCCGCTGGAAAACACATATTCTGCGAAAAGCCGGTGGACATGTCGGTGCCGCGTGCCCAGGCCTGTGCTGCCGCGGTACAAGCGGCGGGAGTGGCCTGCATGATCGGCTTCCAGCGCCGCTTTGACCCGACGTTCAATGAGGCGCGGCAACGCCTGGACCGGGGCGACATTGGCGACCCGGAAATGCTGGTGATCACCAGCCGTGACCCGGGCGCGCCACCGCCGGAGTACATCAAGGGGTCGGGGGGAATCTTTCGCGACATGCTGATCCACGACTTTGACGTGTTTCGCTGGATTCTGTGCGCCGATGGTGATGAGGCGCAGTGGCTCAGCGCGACCGGTTCGGTATTGACAGATCCGGCGATCACCGCCCTTGGCGACATGGACAGCACGGCTGTGACGATCCGCACACGCAAGGGCCGCTTGTGCCAGATCAATACTTCGCGGCGCGCGGCCTACGGTTATGACCAGCGCTTCGAAGTTCTGGGATCCAAGGGCATGCTGCAGTGCGGTAACCACACCCCCAGCGAAGTGCGCCAATGGGACGCATCGGGAGTGCATGGTGACAAGCCCGAGCACTTCTTTCTGCAACGTTACCAGTCTGCATACCGGCTGGAAATCGCCCACTTCTTTGAATGCTTGCAAACCGGCGCACCATTTCGCACTGGCATTGCCGACGGCGTGGCGGCGCAGATGTTGGCCGAAGCAGCGGCCCTGAGCTGCAAAACCGGGCAGCCGGTGACCCTTTGATCCGTCCTGCGGCTACGATAAGCGTTTTGCACCTGCGGCCACGCCATGTCCGACATTCTGGAAAAGATCGTCTCTGTCAAGCGCAACGAAGTAGCTGCTGCGCTCGAGCGCAAGTCCTTGGCGGCAATGCGCGCCGACGCCGAGTCGCGCGTCCTGACGCGCGACTTTGAAGCCGCCCTGCGTGTCAGCATTGCCCGCCGCGGCTGTGCTGTCATCGCGGAGATCAAGAAAGCCAGTCCGTCACGCGGCGTGTTACGCGAGGATTTCATACCGGCCGACATCGCACAAAGTTACGCGGAGTCCGGCGCAGCCTGCCTTTCTGTGTTGACCGACCAGCAGTTCTTCCACGGACAGGTGGACTACTTAAAGCAGGCTCGGGCGTCGTGCCAGTTGCCAGTCTTGCGCAAGGACTTCATGATCGACCCGTACCAGGTGTACGAGTCGCGCGTTATGGGTGCGGACGCAATCCTGCTAATTGCGGCCTGCCTGGACGACGCGCAGATGCGTGACCTGGAGGCAATCGCGCGCGATTTGTTCATGTCGGTGCTGGTGGAAGTACATGACGACGCCGAACTGGAGCGCGCGCTGCGGTTGCAGACGCCCCTGATTGGTGTGAACAACCGTAACCTGCGCAACTTTGAGGTGGCGCTGGAGACCACCCTGTCGCTGGTAGGCAAGGTTCCGGCGGGGCGTTTGCTGGTGACCGAGAGCGGAATCCTGACCGCGGGCGACGTGCAGCGCATGACCGCCGCAGGCGTACAGGTGTTCCTGGTGGGCGAAGCTTTCATGCGTGCCGCCGATCCGGGGGCCGCCCTGGCCTCGCTTTTTTCATACGTCTGATGTTGTTCGGGTCGGACCGGCTGGCGCGCTGGAGCCCAGCCGATTGGCCGATTGCCCAAGACTGGCGCCCGGTGGTGAGTCGTTTTCTGGGTAGCCGCGACGGCGCCAGGCTCGGAGACTTCCTGCAGGAACGATTGGCGCAGGGGGCCGTTGTTTTCCCGGCACAACCGTTGCGGGCCCTGCAAATGACACCCCGGGCGAAGGTCCGGGTCGTCATTTTTGGCCAGGACCCTTACCATGCAACGGGGCAAGCGAATGGCCTGGCATTTTCGGTCCCGCAAGGTGTGCGCCCGCCGCCATCGCTACACAACATTTTGGGCGAAATCGCGCGCGACCCGTTGCTGCAATCGGGTGCGCCGCAGCGCCCCAGAGGGGAGAGTCCGGGCGGCGACCTGGTCGCCTGGGCACACCAAGGCGTGCTGTTGCTCAACATCTGTCTGACGGTTGAGCAGGGGCAGCCAGCCTCCCACGCGGGTAGAGGTTGGGAAGTGCTCACTGACGCAATAGTAGAGGATTCACTTGGAACCGATGGTCCCGTGGTGTTCCTGTTGTGGGGTGCCCATGCCCAAAAGAAGCGGGCAATTGTGCAATCCAGCGGCCGCCCGCAGACACTTGTGTTGTGTGCCAACCACCCCTCGCCACTGTCCGCCAGGCGCGGCCCCACCCCCTTTGTCGGGTGTGGGCACTTTGGTCAGGCGAATGTGTTTTTGCGCGCCCACGGTGCCCGCCCCGTGGCGTGGTGAGACCACTAACGCACACCACCAGACCGGGTCGTATACCAGGTTTCCATGGCATAATCCTCGGTTCGCCCAAGGAGAGGTGGCCGAGTGGTTAATGGCAGCAGACTGTAAATCTGCCCTCTTACGAGTACGCTGGTTCGAATCCAGCCCTCTCCACCAGCGAAAAATCGACTTGTTGAGCGTATTGGTTGAAAGACAGAGGTGCAGTCCGGATAGTGGGTAGAAGTGGAATGCGACGCGTTGGGTATTGAAATGGTCGACCCGATGCGGGAGTAGTTCAATGGTAGAACCCTAGCCTTCCAAGCTAATGACGCGGGTTCGATTCCCGTCTCCCGCTCCAC
>JAJAZK010000224.1 GCA_026785765.1 Rhodoferax sp.
CGGTGGTTATGCTCGCCGCCGGATAGTCACTCGCCAACACCAGGGTGCCGCTGGCCAGCCGCAGCGACAGGGTGGTGGGGTCGGCGCTGGCGAGCAGCGCAAAGGATGCCATGTCGGCCGGTTGGTCGGCTGCGCCGGCTGCGACATGCAGCGCCCATTCGACGCGGGCCACGTCTGGCAGGTACGGTTCATTGGCGAGTTGTGTATTTGTTTGCAGGAACTGCGCAAGGGCGTCGCCCCATTGGGCAAGGTCGCCACAACGCGGCGGATGTGTCAGCCAGAATTCACGGGAGAGAGCGGTGAAACTCTCCGCGCCTACCAATTGCGCCAGCACCGGAAAGGCGCCGGTCAACGTGCGTTCCGCCAGCGCCAAGCCGTTGGCGCGGTAGGCGCGCAGGCCACGTTCGCCGTGAAAGGGAAGGCCGGTCGCCATGGGAGCGCCGTGTGGCAGCGCAGGCAGCGGTGCGGCTCCGGTGAAAAGCAATTGCAGCAGGGCCTGTTGTTGAGCCGCCAGGTTGGTTACGCCGGACGAGGTGTCAGACTTTTCAGACCGCCGCCTGTGGCTCAAGCGCAATGGCAAAACCATGCAAGACAGCTCAACTCGGCAACTGATCCTCGGCGTGGCCAAGCTGCGGGAATCCTGAGATCGGGCCGCATTGTTTAGCGCGTCTCATTTTTAGGCCTGTCCTACTTCCGCGCGTGGAGCAAAGCCGTACAGCTCCCGTGCGCCACCTCTCCGCCATGCCAATGCTCTAGCCCAGCGTGGGGTGAGGGTGAATCGTCTTGTCGGTATCCACCGCGTCAGCTCCCATATCAATGGCCAGCGCAGTCTCGCCAATCATGTCGCCTGCATATCTGCCAACCCTGCCATCGCCCAGGGTTTTTCAATGGTCGTGAGCCTTTGGGGAGTCGTCAAACAGAAGTTTGGTCACGCCTTAGTCGCAGCCGTCGGCAATGGCACGACCCGATGCTGACCACGGGAACAGGCCCCTCCAAATCTTGATGCCTTGCGCATTGTCTTTGGTCTCGGTCAGGCCTGCCCATGCGACTTCGGGGTCGTTGCAGGCGACGCTTGAGATGACCCTGGCTTTGAAGGCTGCGCTGGCGAGTTCTTTGTTGCCTTGCCGCTCGCCAGCTATGACTTGAGCCGCTAGATGTGCCTCGTACACGACCCCGTGCGGCTGTATGAGTTGGCCGACGGTGTCGCCTATGGCGAAGATGTGCGGCACGTTGGTGCGAATCTGCATGTCGACGTGAGTAAAGCGGCGGCCCTCACCGCCTTACCACCCTTGTCGGCAGCACTCTTTTCGCCATCGCGCCTGATGCTCGCGGTTTGCCCAGCACAACGCTCCAAGTCTTGAGTTTTACAAATGATGAATTACAATTTATTAAACTTTGTAATTCACTTGGAGAGACTCATTATGCAAAGCACCATCACGTCCAGAGGACAAACCGTTGTACCCGCTGCGATACGAAACCAGTTCAATCTCGGCCCGGCTGATCGACTCGAATGGATACTGGACAACGGCATCATCCGCGTAGTGCCAGTACGCTCCAACCCGATCGATGCATTCAGAGGACAAGGCAAGGGCGGCGCAACCAAACGTTTGCTGGCCGCTCGGAAACAAGACCTGGCCCGGGAATGAAAAGGTTCCTGCTGGACACTTCGGCTCTTTTGACCTTGCGTGACGATGAGGCTGGTGCTGAGCGCGTTGCTGAAGTGCTGGGGCTTGCGATCAGCGGCAAAGCCAAATGCTATGGGTGCTTCATGACGCTCATGGAAGTCTATTACCGTGTGTGGCGGGACGAAGACAAAGGCGCGGGGCAACTGGCCTACCAGCAGTGCCTGGCCCTGCCAATCGAGTGGATGTCAAACAGCGAAGCATTGCTGGTCAAGTCCGCCGAATTCAAGGCAATGTATCCACTGTCGATAGCAGATGCATGGATTGCCGCGTGCGCCGCCGAACAAGGCGCTGTTTTGTTGCACAAAGACCCGGAATTCAAGCCCTTGCCGGTGCTGCAGGAGCTACTTCCGCTGAAAAGCCAAAAAGTAAAGTAAAAAAGCTGCATGGCTCTTACCGAATATGCGCGGCCAGCTACTGAATTTATAGAGTTGTAAACGGCTTATTTTGCTGCTGGCTGCAAATCCCTACAACTCCCATGCGCCACCTCAGCCGCCATGCCAATGTTCTCACCCAGCGTCGGGTGCAGGTGAATCGTGTTGCCGATGTCCACCGCATCTGCGCCTATCTCAATGGCCCATGGCTCGGATGGAGCCGACCTCGATGCCGGCGTCAGACACCACCACAATGCAGCGCTTGCCACTCACCACGCTGATTCCAGTGATGACGCCGGCCCCAGGAATACACATGCGCTGTTTTTTTAGTGCCGTGGCTATTGCGCCCGGCTGCCCAGCAGCAGGCCGGACTGTACCGCCATCGTCAGCCAATCCTGAAAATCCAGATCTGGCGCAGCTTCGAGTGCTGCCAGCAGTGATGCGCCTCGAAGCAGCGCGGTTACCAGTTTCGCTTCGCCAGCACCACACGGTCGAACGCAGGGACGCAGCCCCGCGCGCCACACCAAGGCGTGTTCGGCGGTACCGGCACGCAGCATGGCCCCGGCCTCGGCGAGGCTTGGGGTGCCGATCAGGTGTGCGGTGGTTATGCTCGCCGCCGGATAGTTACTCGCCAGCACCAGGGTGCCGCTGGCCAGCCGCAGCGACAGGGTGGCGGGATCCGCGCTTGCGAGCAGCGCAAAAGACGCCATGTCGGCCGGTTGGTCGGATGCGCCAGCTGCGACATGCAGCGCCCATTCGACGCGGGCCACGTCTGGCAAGTACGGTTCATCGGCGAGTTGTGAATTCGTTTGCAGGAACTGCGCAAGGGCGCCGCCCCATAGGGCCAGGTCGCCACAATGCGGCGGATGGGTCATCCAGAAATCGCGCGAGAGGGCAGCGAAACTCTCGGCGCCCACCAGTTGCGCCAGCACCGGGAAAAATTCCGTCAAGCTGCGTTCGGCCAGGGCCATGCCGTTGGCGCGGTAGGCACGCAGGCCACGTTCGCCTTGTGGCAGCAGGTTGGTCATCGCCATTTCCCCCCGTGGGGGCGATGACGGTCCGGTGAACAGCAGTTCCAACAGGGCCTGTTGTTGCGCGGCCAGCTTGCTCACTTTGTCGACTCGCGAAGCAGTCTGTCTGCCGTCATGGCTTCCTGCACCAGCACATCCAGCGCAGGAACATCGGTGTCCCATTCGACCAATGTCGGCCGCGCTCCAAAGCGCGCCAGGGCGTGCCGGTAAAGTGCCCAAACCGCATTACAGACGGCATTGCCGTGGTCGTCAATCACGATGTCGCCGCAGTCTGCATGCCCTGCCAGATGGATCTCCGTCACGTACTGCGCGGGCGGGGCGTCAAGCCAGCTGCGGCACTCCTGCAGCGGGTCGACGGTGGCGTCGCGCAGTTGGTGGTTGAGCGCGTTCACGTAGAGATTGTTTACATCTACCAGAAGGCCGCAGCCGCTGCGC
>JAJAZK010000225.1 GCA_026785765.1 Rhodoferax sp.
AGGTAACCCGCTGCACGGTATTGGGTGGCCTCTGCGGCGCTCAAACGAGCCATGGTGTCCTCCAGTCAAGTTAACGTGAAATAACTTTCATCCTAGAAACCGCAGTTGGACACGCCCGAGTGGGCTGCGATGGGGTGCGCTGGCAAGGCGCGACGACGCTGCGGGCTTCTGCCCGCAAGGAGAAGCAACGCCGCCAGCGTGCGCCAGCGCGGCTCAATCGGGTGCGTAGCGTTGTCACCCTTGAGGTGACCTTACCCGTGAGCACGAAAGCTAGAGTTCATAGGGCGTATCCAGCGGAAGAAAGCGGTCAACTGCGGTTTCTAGGTTCATGATGCGGGGTGCTGCGAGGACATCATGAAAGTTGGGGGCATGCGGCCAGGCCGCACACACTCGGGTGTCAGGCGCGAACGGACAAGGTCACCAGGGCCAAACAGCCGGGGCGACCCGTCCTGCGGGCCAATCGCCATCTGGCCACGCAGCACGAATCGCCACGGCGTTGTGACGGTGCAGTGAAACTGGCTGCGAAAACCCACCGGGCGGTGACGCAGCTGATAACCCCCGCACGGGAAAAGCGGCGACAGCGTGGCTTGCGGCGAGCCTTCACTGAACACCAAAGCCTGCTCGCGAAATTTCGCGCGGCCATCGCTGTCCCTAAACAGAACGACTTTGGTGAAAACGGTCACATCGGACTGCGGTTCGGGGCAGAAAGTGGCAGGCACATCACACCAATTCGCTGTCAAAAGCGATCTGCACTTTCATGGATTGACGCTTGTCACCTGCGCGCTTGAAGGCGTCATTGGCCTGGTCAAACGCAACAATGTCAGTGATCACGGGCAGACCATCGATCAAGCGCTGATTGAGAAAGGAGACGGCCACCGCAAACTCGCAATGAAATCGGAAAGTGCCGCGCAGATCAATCTCCTTGCCAACCAGCGTGTTCAAGGGCAACGAGACGCTGCCGCCCAGGCCAACGACAACCATCACGCCCCGGGGCGCCACCACATCGAGGCCGGCGACCAGCGCTTTTTCGCTGCCCGAGGCTTCAAACATCACGTCGAAAAAACCCTTGTTGGCCGCGAACGGTGCGAGGCCTTCGGGGTTTTGCGCCAGATTGATGGCCTGATCAGCGCCCATTTTGAGGGCGCAAGCAAGGGGCAGATCGGCAATGTCGGCAGCCACGATCTGCGCTGCGCCTGCGCGACGCAAACTGGCGATCAGCAAAGCGCCTATCGGTCCACATCCCGTGACCAGCACGCGTTTGCCAAAAACGGTTCCGGCACGCGCGATGGCGTGCAACCCGACCGACAAGGGTTCGGCCAGCGCGGCTTGCGACAGCGCAAGGTCATCGGCCACGGCGTGGGCTTGGGCTGAGTCGATCACCAGCGTTTCGCGAAATGCACCTTGCACGTGCGGGAAACGCATGGCGCTGCCATAAAAGCGCATGTCCATGCAGTGGTTGTGCAAGCCCTGCTGGCAATAGCGGCATACACCGCAGGGACGCGATGGCGAAATCGCGATGCGCTGGCCCCGGATAAAACCGGTGACCTCGCTACCAAGCTCGGCCACCACACCAGAGACTTCGTGCCCCAGCACCATGGGCTCCTTGAGGCGTACCGTGCCAAAGCCGCCGTGCTGAAAATAATGCAGGTCCGACCCGCAAATACCGCCGAATGCGACACGCACGCGCAACTGCTTCGGACCCAGGGCTTCAGTGGCAACGGCGTCAAGACGCAGATCAAGAGGGGCATGACAGACCAGAGCGCGCACGGTGTTCTCCAGAAAAAGCGTATTGCGGGAATCGACTCACAAGGTGGCAGTGACGCCACCATCGACATACAGAACGTGACCATTGACAAAGCTCGACGCAGCGCTGGCCAGAAAGACGGCGGCGCCCCCCAGCTCTGCTACATCACCCCAGCGCCGGCTGGGCGTGCGCCCTGTCAGCCAGGTGCTGAACTGCTCGTCCGCCACCAGTTTTTCGTTCAACTCGGTCTTGAAATAGCCCGGTCCGAGTCCATTCACCTGAATGCCGTGCGGACCCCAGTCGATCGCCATACCCTTGGTCAGCATCTTCACAGCCCCTTTGCTGGCCATGTAGGGTGCGATATTCGGACGGCCCAACTCGCTTTGCACCGAGCAGATGTTGATGATCTTGCCACGCCGGCGGGGAATCATTTTCCGCGCAACGGCCTGTCCCACCAGAAACACGCTGTCGACGTTGGTGCGCATCAGTTCGTGCCAATCCTCAACGGGGAAATCCTGCAGCGGCATGCGGCGCTGCATACCGGCATTGTTGATCAGAATATCGATGGGGCCAATGGCCGTCTCGATGTCCTGGACCGCCGCCTGAACCGCCGCCGCCTGCGTCACATCGAAAACACGGGTGTGGACCTGAAAACCCTCCCCCCGCAGGATGGCTGCTGCACCCTCCAGCTTGGCGGTGTTGCGCCCATTGAGTACCAGTGACGCACCGGCCTCGCCCATGGCGCGCGCCAGCGCAAAGCCGATGCCACCTGACGAGCCGGTGATCAGGGCCAGGTGTCCGTCGAGCCTGAAGGTATGTGCGGACATGCCGACCCTCAATCCAGCCGAAGGCCGCTGGTCTCGTCAAACACATGGGATTTTTCGGCCGATATCTCGAGGTAAACCAGGTCGTCCGGCTGCGCGTCGGTTCGGCCATGCATCACCACAACCATGCGCGTCTGGTCAACTTCAACCAGAAGCTCGGTCTCGGCACCGGTAGGCTCAACCACAATCACCCTGGCCGCAATACCCTGGCCTGTAGTGGACACTCGCATGTCCGTGGGCCGCACGCCATAGGCAACGGCTTGCCCATCCCGCGCTTGTGCCAGCGTACCGACCGGCCACTGATGGTTTTGCGATTCAACCCAGGCGCGGCCGTCCACCTGACGCAGCGTACCCTTGAGCACGTTCATCGCGGGCGAGCCAATAAACTGTGCGACGAACAGGTTGCCGGGGCGGTCAAACAACTCCAGCGGCGTGCCAATCTGTTCGATGATGCCGTCGTGCATGACGACGATGCGGTCAGCCATCGTCATGGCCTCGATCTGGTCGTGGGTCACATACACCGTCGTGGTCTTCAAACGCTGGTGCAGGGCCTTGATCTCGGCGCGCATGGCCACACGCAGTTTGGCATCCAGGTTGGACAGGGGTTCGTCGAACAAAAACACCTTGGGATCCCGCACAATGGCGCGGCCCATGGCCACGCGCTGGCGCTGGCCGCCGGAGAGCTCGCGCGGGTAGCGGTCGAGCAGCAGGTCAAGGTTGAGGATGCTCGCTGCATCGCCCACGCGCTTGTTGGTGATCTCTGCGCCGGCCTTGCGCAGCTTCAAACTGAAGCCCATGTTGTCGCGCACCGTCATGTGCGGGTAGAGCGCGTAGCTCTGGAACACCATGGCGATGTCGCGGTCCTTGGAGTCAAGATCGTTGATGACCTTGCCGTCGATGGAAATCTCTCCGCCAGTGATCTCTTCCAGCCCGGCCAGCATGCGCAGCAGCGTGGACTTGCCGCAACCGGAGGGGCCGACCAGCACGACGAATTCGCCATCGCTGATGTCAAAGCTGATACCGTGAATGATCTTGACCTTGCCGAAGTTCTTTTCAATGTTGCTGAACGATACGGATGCCATGTGTTTGCCTGTTCGATGGGGTGAATGCTTGGTGGATTAACCCGCTTGACGGCGATCAGCTCTTGACCGCGCCCGCGGTCAAGCCCGACACCATATAGCGCTTGAATGCGTAATAGATGGCTGCGGGCGGCAAGGCATAGATGAATCCGGTGGCCATCAACAACTCCCAGGGCGAATCGTCTGCCGCCAGGAAATTGCCCAGCGCCACTGCCAGCGGCAGGTCGGTCTCCTTGGACAGGAGCAGGAATCCGTACAGGTATTCGTTCCAGGCCAGCAGCAACGCGTAGGTTCCCACCGCTACCAGCGAGGGCACCATCAGCGGCACGTACACCAGCCAGAACAGCTGCAGCGGACTCGCGCCGTCGATTCGAGCCGCCTCGTCGAGTTCCCAGGGCAGCTTGTCGGACGCCTGCTTGAGCACCCAGATGCAATAGGGCGAGGCGATCGTCACCATCGCCAGTATCAGCGACCAGCGGTTGTTGAGCAGGCCGTAGTTGGCCATGGTCTTGTACATCGGCACGGCCAGAAATGCGGCTGGAATGAAGTAGGTGACCAAGGCCATATTCATCACGGTACGGCCGCCGCGAACCTTCAGGCGGCTGATCGCAAAGGCCGCCGTCGTGGCCACGAACAGCGTGATCACTCCGGTGGCCACCGCAATCATCAGCGAGTTGCCCAACTGCTGCCAGAAATGGTTCAGGTAGAAGTGTTTCTGCCCAAACACGAACTCGAAGTTCTGCAGCGTCGGATTCTTGGGCCACAGCTGGCCCGATGTGGCCTTGTCACGCGGCGAGATGGCGAACAGGAACAGGTGATAAACCGGGATCATGGTCCATAAGACCACCGGAATACCCACAAGCAGCAATTGCGCCTCGGTACTGACCTTGCGCAGCGACCAGCCTTTTTTCATTTGGACAACCTCTTCATCATGACGTACACCAGCGGCAGCATGAAGGGCAGCGCCACAACAATGCTGGCCATCGCCAGTTCGATCTGGTCCAGCCGCAGATACCGGATACCGAGCGTCGCCAGCACATGGGTCAGGTCAGCCGGCCCGCCGCCCGTGAGCAGGTAGACGCTGTTAAAGTCCCCCAGCGTAAAAATCATCGACAGCAGGGTCGAGGTCAGGTAGAGGCCCTTCATCGAGGGCCAGGTGATGAAACGGAACTTCTGCCAGCGCGTCGCACCATCGACGCTGGCCGCTTCGTATTGCTCGGATGGAATCGACATACGCCCGGCCAGCAGGATCAGTGTCCAGAAGGGCAGCGACTTCCAGATGTGCATCAACATCGAAAGCGACAGCGCCAACGTCGGGTCATTGAGCCAGTTCGGCCCATCCTTGAGGGTGAGCTTGAAAATCAGGGTGTTGATCACGCCCCACTCGGGGTTGAGCATGAAACGGGTCGACAGGATGGTAGGAATCGATGGCACCGCCCAAGGCAGGATAAACAGCATTGCGACGATCTTGATCCACCAGCGGGTCTGGCTGAAAAAGCCGGACAGGCCGAGTGCGATCAGCAGTTTCAGGTTGACCGCCACGACAACAAAGATGAAGGTGTTGATCGCGGTCCGGAAGAAAATCGGGTCGTCAAAAAGTTTGACGTAACTCTGCGGATCCCGCGCCAGCCACAGACCGTAGCTGACCGGGTATAGCACGAGCAGCAGGAACACGACGATATACGGCAGCACCATCAGGCGCCCCCAGTTGTTCCAGGTGTTGGAGGAACGTCGGGGCGGCGAACCGGCGTGGGCAACGGCTTCGGCCATGTGTGCTTGCTCCAGGGAGATTGCGAGTGATGGGGTTGCGCTGCAACCCGGCGCCGCGACTTTGTGCGACGCCGGGCCGCAGACCGCTTCGCCCTTACTGCGAGGCGACTGTCTTGATACGCGCGATCATTTCATCGACAGCCTTGTCGACGGGTACTTTCTCGCTCAGCACACGGTTCATGGCCTTGGCCCAGACGTTTTCGTTGTTCAGCACCGTGAACCGGTAGTTCTTGGTGAACTCGAACGGGGTCGTGCCATTCATGTACTGGTTGTACACCGACAGGCGATGCGGATCAGCCTTCCAGAACGGGCTTTGTTGCGCCTTCTTGGTCACCGGGAACCAGCGACCGAGCGCGCCCTCGACATACGGCGTCAGGTTGGCTTCGTCAAGCATGAATGCGACGAACTTTTTCGCATCGGCCTTGTTCTTGGCGTCCTTGAAGATTACACCCGTCTTCACGGCGGAGCGATAGATCATCTTGCTGCCGTCAGGCTTGTTCGGGAAGGCAGCCGTGGCGATCAGTTCGGTGTAGTTCTTCTTGGCCGTTGCACGCTGATCCGCCGTCAAGGTGGCGTTGTTGGAGTCGTCAAGCCACTTGGCAGCGATCGATATGGTCGCGTTGTGCGTCATCACGATGGTCTTGTTGTGGAAGGCGACGTTGTTGTCCGGATCCTTCCAGGACGTTGCCGAGGGAGGTGTACAGCCCTTGGTGTAAACCGACGTGTAGTCGGTCAGCGCCTTGATAAGGCCGTTGCGCACGGCCGGATCGTCGACCAGCAGCTTGCCCGAGTCGTTGACCAGCTTGACGTTGTGCGCGTCCATAAAAGTCAGGAAGGAAAAGAACGAATCGCTGGAATCGACGCCCATCGGAAAACCGGTGCCAAAACCGCGGCTGCCGGTCTTCTTGCGATAACCGTCCTGCACCTTGGTACACCAGAAATCCCAATAACCGTTCCAGTCCTTGGGGATGTCGCTTTCCTTGAAGCCGGCCTCTGACAGCATGTCTTTCCAGTACTGGATATGCATGGTCTGCTGCTTGATCGGGTAGGCGTAGTAGGCCCGGCTCTGCGTGGTGTTGTTGAACAGGAAGGTCGTCGACAGCGCCGCTGGCTCGAAGTTGTTGCGCAGCGGGTCAATGATGCTCGACACATCCTCGAGCTTGTTTTCAAAGGCCCACTTGGCCGTCACCTGGAAGTCAAAGACGTCGCCATACGCTACATCCGGCGGGTTGTTGGCGTCCAGCGCCGCGACCGACTTGGGAATGATCTCCTGGGGCGCATACAGC
>JAJAZK010000226.1 GCA_026785765.1 Rhodoferax sp.
CCGGTAGAGTCGCTGATGACGCAACGCGACATTCAGGCATTGAAGCCCAAACCAGCTGCCTTCGCAGCAAACAGGGCCGAGGATTCATCTCCTGTGTCGGTGTCAATAGCCACGCCAAAAGATGCCAACACGCCCAACAAAACCACCACCACCCGCGTGGCAGTGAGCCCTGAAGGCCAGACGACCACTATCGCCGCGCTGCCCGACAGCGCGAATTTGAATCTGCTCAGCTGGACTTGGGCCGCGTCCACCATGCTGGTGGACAAACCGTCCAAGATTGCCGAGGATGCGGATGCCACTGAAGAAGCCAACGACACCGTAGTCGATGGTCTGCTCAGTCTGATGGCGCGCGCCAAAACCGACCTGCTGGTGGTAACGCCCTACTTTGTGCCCGGCCCTGAAATGATGCGACAGTTTCAAGCCATCCGTCAGCGCGGCGTGCGGGTGCGGGTGCTGACCAACTCGCTGGCATCGAATGACGCGATAGCCGCCCATGCAGGATACGCACGTTACCGCGAAGGCCTGATTGCCATGGGCGTTGAAATATATGAGATGCGCGCTGAACAGCGCGGTACGGTGGCAAGTTTTGGTAGCGGCTCAGGCTCGGTTGGCGGCTCTGGCGGCGCATCGCGCGCCAGCCTGCACGCCAAGGCGGTGGTGGTTGACAACCGCCTGCTGGTCGTCGGCTCGATGAACCTGGATTTGCGCTCAAAACTGCAAAACAGCGAAGTCGCCATCGTCATCCGCAATAGCAAGCTGTCTGCAGAAGCCAAGGCACTGATAGAACCCAGCCTGACCAGCGGCGCCTACCGGGTTGAGCTCAAGGACGGCCGGCTCATCTGGCGTGCCCCAAAGGGCTCTGGCTTGCAGGACACCACCTCCGAGCCCGACGCCAGCACCGGCTTGAAACTGTTGCTGCGCATGATTGCGCCCTTTGCACCCGACGAGATGCTTTAACCCGGAAACGACCTGGACGACTGGCTCACCCGCCACTTTTCCAACCGCGATGCAGCCGCGCAGGCCCTGCTCGAGGTGGATGTGGACCTCTTCAAACGCATCAACGACCTGCACGGGCATCCGGCGTTGCATTGCACGGTAAGTATCCGTGTCCCGGAAGCTTTCTCCGACCCCGCAGAGCCCGACCTGGCTACCCGTCAGGCCGATACGGAGCTGTATGCGGCGAAGGCGGCAGGGCGCCACCGGGTCGTGGTGTTCACGCCGTCTTTGCTTCCGCCAGGCCCAGTTCCTTCAGCATCGCCTGGCGCATCACAAACTTTTGCGCCTTTCCGGTGACTGTCATGGGCAACTCCGGCACGAAGCGCACATAACGCGGCACCTTGTAGTGCGCGATCTGGTCGCGGCAGAATTCGCGGATCTCGGCCTCGGTGCAGGTCTCACCGGGCTTGAGCACCACCCAGGCGCAGACTTCCTCGCCGTAGCGCCTGTCCGGAACACCGAATACCTGCACCTGTGACAGCTTGGGGTGGCGAAACAGGAACTCCTCCACCTCCCGCGGGTAGACGTTCTCGCCGCCGCGGATCAGCATGTCCTTGACCCGGCCCACGATATTGCAGTAACCGTCGGCGTCAATGGTCGCCAGATCGCCGGTGTGCATCCAGCCGTCGCGGATTGCATCGGCACTACGTTCTGCGTCAGCCCAGTAACCCTGCATCACCGAATAACCTTTGGTGCACAACTCGCCGTTCTCACCCAGCGCGACCGTGTTGCCCGAGGCGTCGATGAGCTTGACTTCCAGGTGCGGCTGAATCCGGCCCACGGTTGCGACGCGGCGTTCCAGCGGGTCGTCGGTGTCGCTCTGGAAGGACACGGGTGAGGTTTCGGTCATGCCGTATGCGATCGTGATCTCGGTCAGGTGCATGCGGGCATTCACCTGGCGCATCACTTCGACCGGGCACGGCGACCCGGCCATGATGCCGGTGCGCAGGCTGCCGAGGTCGAACTGCTTGAAGTCCGGCAGCGCCAGTTCGGCGATGAACATGGTGGGTACGCCGTGCAAGGCGGTGCAGCGCTCGGCATGGACTGCCTCCAACGTGGCACGCGGGTCGAAGCCTTCACCCGGGAACACCATGGTGGCGCCAGTGACGGTGCAGGCCAGGCTCGCCATTACCATGCCGAAGCAGTGGTACAAGGGCACTGGCACCGCCAGCCGGTCGTCTTCGGTGAAGCGCATGCCCAGCGCCACAAAGCGGGCGTTGTTGACGATGTTGTGGTGGGTCAGGGTGGCGCCCTTCGGGTTGCCGGTGGTGCCACTGGTGAACTGGATGTTGATGGCGTCGTGGCACGCCAGGGTGTGGCCGATGCGGCGTGCGGCTTCCATGCCGGCGGTGTCGGCCAGATTGGCCACATCGCCCAGGTTCAGGCAGCCCGGTGTGTGTTGCGTTCCCATGCGAATCACCATCTGCAGTTCAGGCAGGACCAGGGACTGCAATTGGCCGGGCGCACAGGTGGCGAGCTCTGGCGCCAACGTCTGCAGCATCTGCAGATACTGGCTGGTCTTGAACTCCGGTGCGGTGATGATGGCGCGGCATCCCACTTTGTTGAGGGCGTATTCCAGTTCCGTCAGCCGGTACGCCGGATTGATGTTGACCAGGATCAGGCCGAGCCGCGCGCTGGCATATTGCGTCAGGATCCACTCGCTGCGATTGGGCGCCCAGATGCCGATTCGCTCACCCTTGGCGAGTCCCAGGCGATGCAGGCCGGCGGCCAGGCGCAGCGACTCGCTCTGCAGTTCGCGCCAGGTCCAGCGCACGCCTTGTTCGCGAAACACACACGCCGTGCGTTCGGGGAAACGCTCGGCAGTCGCGTCCAGCCATTCGCAGATGGTGCGCTCCGACAGGGCCGGATGCTGGGGTGCGCGGACGTGCGACAGACCGTTGATCGGTCTGCGGTCCGTGCCTGGGGTGGGTGTGTGCATTGCAGGTGCCTCCGGTTGCGGATGGTCTGACGGGTTCATACCGCGCCAGCGGCAGCGGTACGTCGGCGCGCCTCGGGCTTCGCCGCGGCGCAGGGGGTTTTCATGGCCGCACCTTGCCCAGCATCCGGTCCGAGATGATTTTCAGCTGGATCTCTGACGTGCCTTCGAAAATTTTGGTTAGCCGGGCGTCGCGCCAGTAGCGCTCCACCGCATGCTGTGTGGTGTAGCCGGCGCCGCCCAGTATTTGCAGCGCGTCGCTGCACACCCGCTCCGACATCTCGGAGGCGAACAGTTTGCTCATGGCGGCTTCGGTATCGCAGCGCAGACCCTGGTCGATCTGTGTGCAGACGTGGTAGTTGAGCTGGCGCGCGGCTTCGATCTGGGTCGCCATGTGCGCCAGCTTGAAGCGTATCGCCTGGAAGTTGGCAATTGGCTGGTCGAACTGCACGCGCTCCTGCGCATACTGCGTGGCGTCTTCCAGCGCGCCGCGCGCCAGGCCGATAGCGCGGGCCGCGGTATGCGCGCGGTAGGTTTCCAGCCCGCGCGAAAACGCCGCGAAGGCTTCGCCCTCGTTGCCAATCAAGGCCGTGGCCGGCAGGCGCATGCCGTCAAACGCCAGTTCCCAGGTCTTCCAGCCAAAGTATCCGATCTTGGGGATGGCCGACCCAGCCAGTCCCGGCGGGAAACTGTCGCGTGGTTTGTCGATCAGAAAGGCGCTGATGCCCACATGTTTGCGCTGCGGGTCGACCTCGGGGCGGGAACGCGCCAGCAGGAAAATGAAGTCGGCGCCATCGGCGAAGGTGCACCAGGTCTTGTTGCCGTTGATGACCCAGCCGTCACCGTCGCGGCGCGCGCGGCACGAAACACTGGCCAGGTCCGATCCGGTTCCAGGTTCGGACAAAGCCAGCGCCCCGAGGTACTCGCCGCGCGCCACCCGCGGCATGATGGCCGCGCGTTGCTCAGCGCTGAACAACTGCGAACCCATGAAGGTGTTGCCGCGCGCAATGATGGAGCCCACACTCATCCAGGCACGCGACAATTCTTCGGCGATAAGGCAGTATTCGAAACAACCCAGTCCCAGCCCGCCGTGTTCTTCGGCAATCGTGATGCCGAAATAGCCGAGCTCGGCCTGCTTGTCGCTCAACGCGCGCGGCATATCGGCTTTTTCCGGGTCCAGCCGGTTCGCCAGCGGCAGCACTTCCTGCATCGCAAAGTCACGCGCTGCCTGGCGCAGCATCTCGCGTTCTGCGGTCATCGGGCCGGGGCTGGTGCTACTGGGCATGGGTTTTGGTCTGGTGTGCCTTGCTGCCTGGATACCCGTTGCAGATGGGTCGCCGGATTATCGGGCGCACACTGGCCCGGTGTAAGAACAGTTCGCGACTTCAGACGTAGGCAGCCAGCGCCCGGCGTGCAAATCATCCTGTTTTGGATTCGAACGCGTATGGCCGGAGTTATGCAAAGCATCCTTGACTCATCCGAGCAATTCGACCTCTGGCGTCAGGGCGAGCGAGCGTGCACGTTTTGCCAATCGTTGGTCGAAGGTGGCAAAACCGGAAGAACCGGCGCTGCGACTCAAATGCAGCGCATCGGCAAAGTCCAGACCTTTGTCATAGGCATCCAGCGCCATCAGCACGTGGTCCCTATCCTCCAGCGTCAAATGCTCTACGCCCACGAGTGCACGCAACACCTTTGAAATTTCTCTTCTTGGCAATTCGTAGAAGCCGCGCAAAACCCCCTCCATTTCCAGAACGACAGTCACCGAGATGAAAGCCCGCTCTGACATTGCAGCCAAGGCTGCCGGCCGCTGTTTCGCCGCCTGGGCGTCGTCGGGATCGTCCACAAAGAACCGGACCAGAACATTGGTATCCAGGGCTTTCATGGCTTGCGCGCGAGCATGGCGGCGGGGTCGAAGTCCTGCAGGCGACGCGGTGCCCCGCGAGACGGCGCTCGCACCATGCCTGCCAGCAGGCTCAAGTCGGATTTTGGCACCGCGCGGCTGACCCGCAGTTTCAGGCCGTCGGATTCTTCGGAAATTTCGAGCCTGGAACCAGCGCCCAGACCGAGCCGTCGCCGAATGGCTGCAGGTAAAACAATCTGGCCTTTGGAAGAGACGAGCAATGTTGACATGGTTTACGCCTTGCAAAGGAAAATTCCGTGCATTGTATAATGACTTACGATGTAAGCCGATGCGGCGAAACGGGTCGCACCCCACTTCTTTGCCTGGCAGCTTTGATACCCTTGCAGACAGGCAGCCCGCCTAGCGGGTGCACCACGTCGATCCAACCAGCTTCAGGAGGCATCACCCGTGAACTACCAATTGCTGGGCCCGTTGCGGGTGATCGAGAGTTCGGCGTTTATCGCGGCCCCACTGGCGGGGCTGACACTGGCGCAGTTTGGCGCGGACGTGATCCGCGTCGACCTGATTGGTGGCGGTATCGACTACGGGCGTTTGCCGCTGGCGCCCGGGGGGCGCAGCCTGTACTGGACCGGCCTCAACAAGGCCAAGCGCTCCATCGCCATCGACATCCGCAAACCGCAGGGGCGCGAACTGTTGCGGGCACTGGTGGCGGCGCCCGGGCCGGACGGGGGTGTTTTGCTGACCAACATCGCCACGCCCTGGTTGTCGCATGCCACGCTGGCCAGCATGCGTGCCGACGTCATCACCTGCACGATTTCGGGCAATCCGGACGGTTCGACGGCGGTGGACTATACGGTCAATGCCGCGACCGGTTTTCCGGCGATCACCGGCAACGGCTCGATGCAAGCCCCGGTCAACCACGTGCTGCCGGCATGGGATGTGGCCTGTGCCTACCAGGCGCCGTTCGCGCTGCTGGCGGCGGTGCTGCAGCGGCGCCACACTGGTGCTGGGGCCGAGTTGCGCCTGGCGCTGTCGGACGTGGCCTTTGCGACACTCTCCAACCTGGGCATGCTGGCGGAGGCTGAACTGTCCGGGCAGGACCGGCCGAATCTGGGCAACCATATCCACGGCGCCTTTGGGCGCGACTTCGCAACCCGCGACGGGCAGCGTGTGATGGTGGCCGGTGTGTCGGCTGGCCAGTGGTCGGCCTTGTGTGCTGCCTGCGGCCTCGGCAGCGAGATGGAGGCGATGGATGAAGCCGCGCGTTTTGCGGCCCGTGATGCGATTGCCGACGTGGTAGCCGCCTGGTGCGCCGCGCGTGATCTGAGCGAAGTGGAGCGGGTGTTCGAGTCGTACAAGGTGTGCTGGGGACGGTATCGCACGGTCAGCGACCTGCTCGCCAACGACCCGCGGGTCTCTCTTGCGAACCCGGTGTTCGAACAACTCACGACCCCAGGAGTCGGCAGCCACCGCGCCGCGGGCACTGCCGTGCGCTTGGCAGACCGGGAGCGCAGCGCCACGGTGCCAGCACCCTGGCTGGGTCAACACACCGAAGAAGTTTTGACCGGAGTGCTGGGCCTGGACGCG
>JAJAZK010000227.1 GCA_026785765.1 Rhodoferax sp.
CCATAGTAGAGGTCACGCGCGCTTTGCGCCAGATAGGCGGAGTGGGTCACGTACAACACCTCGCCTTGCGCGTGTTTAAGCTTCTCCAGCGTCAGTGCGGTCTTGCCGCTGCCGGCACTGCCCACAATGACCAGCGGGGCTGGTAGCGCGTAGATGGCCTGCTGCGCATCGTCGAACGAGATCGGCTTGTCGAGCAGGTGCACCGCCGTGTGTTCCGGGTGCAGGTAACGCAACGGCTGGGCTTCGCGGCTGGCCTCGGCGGCATCCACATCGGGAATCTTGGCCTCGTCGATGGCGGCACCGCGCAGAAAGCGCGACTTGTCGTAGTCGTGGTTGGTGATGATCTCCAGCATCAGTGCGCACACCGCATCGCCATGGCGCACCAGCGAGAAGAGCAGGCGGTTACTGTCGTCCAGGCGCGCGCGGTAGAACTTGCCGTTGCCCAGGTCGGAGAGCTTCTTGACCTGGGCGGCGCGAAAGTCACCGGCCGAGATGGCGGCGCTCACTTTGCGGTAAGACGCGGCGAAACGGGTTGTGTCGAGGCCGATGTATTCGAGAATTCTCATGGGTAATCGTTACTGTAATGCCTGGCGCTGGCTGCGATGGTGTGTGGCGCCCACAAGCGCCGGCGCGGCGCTTGTCACGCCAACGTCATCGGCGCGTTGGCGGCCGCAGCACCCCAGCGGCCAGGGAGGTGCCCAGCACCACCACGGCGCCGCACAGCAGCATCCACCAGGTGAGTTTTTCATCCAGCAGCACGGTGCCGTACAGGATGGCGAATACCGGAACCAGAAACGTGACAGTGACTGCGCGCGCCGGACCCAGCTGCCCGATCAGGCGGAAATACAGGACGTAGGCGATGCCGGTACACAGCACGCCCAGCGCCAGCAACGCCAGCCAGGAACTGGTACCGGGATTTTCCGTGGGCCAGAACCACAAAGTGGGCAGCAGCAGGCCGATGGAGGCGCCGATCTGGCTGCCCGTGGCAATGGCCAGTGGCTGCACGCCAGTAAGGTACTTCTTGGTGCAATTGGCGGCGAAGCCATAAAAGAAAGTGGCCACAAGGCAGGCCAACACGGCCCAGCCGCTGCCGCCGGCCTTGAAGCTGGCTTTGTCGTAAGACAGCAGCAGCACGCCGATGAAGCCGATCACGAGGCCCAGCATGCGGCGGTTGTCGGGACGGTCCTTCAGCCACCACCAGGCCACCAGCGCGCCAAACAGCGGAACGGTGGCGTTCAGAATGGCCGAGAGCCCGGTGCTGATGGACGATACGGCGTAGGCAAACAGCACGAACGGCAATCCGGAATTCAGCATGCCGATGAGCAAAATGGTCCCGGCCCGCTCGCGCAACGCGCTCCAGTGGCCACTCGCCCACAACAGCGGCACCAACACCAACGCCCCCACGATGACGCGCACGCCAGCGGTGGGCACGACGCCGAACTCGGCTCCACCCAGGCGCATGAACAGAAATGACGAACCCCAGATGGCGGCCAGGGCCAGGAACTCGATGACGGTGGATTTCTTTGTCATGCAAAAAGGCTGCGTGGCGCGGTGCGCGCCTCCAACTGGAGCAGGGCCGCCTTTCGGCCCAGGCCCCCCGCGTAACCGGTGAGCGATCCGTCGGCACCGAGAACCCGGTGGCAGGGCACGATGATACCCAGCGGGTTGCGTCCTACTGCTGCCCCGACGGCCCGCACGGCCTTGGGATGGTCGAGCGCGGCGCTCAATGTGCCGTAGGTCGTGCACACGCCGTACGGCACATGCACCAGGGCCTGCCACACGGATTGCTGGAACGGCGTGCCTCCCTGCAGGTCGAGCGGTACGGAGAACTCCGTGCGCTGACCATCGAAATACTCGCGCAGCTCGACGGTGGCCTGCTGCAACACCGGGTCGTCGTCCTGCACCGTCCAGTCCTGCCAGGGTGGCTGGTGCTTCTGGTCGTCGAACCACAGACCGGCCAGGCCCTTGTCGGTAGCGGCCAGGGTGATCGGGCCGAGCCGACTGTCGATGCGGGTCTTGCGGATGTCGTTGGCGAATTTCATGGTGCGGGTCTCCGGGTGGTGGCGCGGCGGCGGCTGGCCGGTGCGCGCGTGATGGACGGCGCGGCGGTGCTTGAGCGGAGTGGCATGCTGCTCCAGGCGCGCAGCACGGCATAACTGCGCCAGGGCCGCCACGCCTGCGATTTCTCCTCGGCGGCGCGTGCCGGATGTTTCTGGTCATGCACATCCAGCGCCTTGTGCAGGGCCACGTCGCCAGCCGGGAAGGCATCTGGCCAGCGCAACGCGCGCATCGCGATGTACTGCGCGGTCCAGTCGCCGATACCGGGCAAGGCCTTCAAGGCGGCGATCGTCGCGGGCACATCGGCACTTGCGCCCAGTTGCAGCCCGCCGACCGCCACGGCTTGCGCCAGCGCCTGGATGGCCCGCTGGCGCTGCTTAACGATGCCCAAGGCGCCAAGCGCGTCGGCGCTGGCCTGCGCCAGGGCGAGCGGCAGCGGGAACAGCCTTGAGAGCTCGGGCAATGTGGTGGCCACCGGTTCGCCAAAACGGTCTACCAGCCGCTGTGCCAGCGTGCGTGCCGCAGCCACCGTGATCTGCTGGCCCAGCACGGCGCGCACCGCCAGTTCGAAGCCGTCAAAGCAGCCTGGTACGCGCAGGCCGTCGCCGTCCGGAAAGTGCGCATGCAACACCGCATTGATCGCCGACGGCTCGGCGTCCAGGTCGAAGGCCTGGCGCACACGACGGATCACGGTAGGCAACACCTCGCGCAGGCCGTCGCTGACTTGCAGCAGCAGTTGCGTATGGTCGGGATCGAACTGCGCCTGCAGCCAACCGGTATGCATCCGGCCACCGCCTTGCAGGCGCAGCGTGCGTGCGAAGCGCCAATCGGTAGCACCGGGCGTCACCAACTCCACCGCATGCACCTGCCGCTTGCGCAAAAAGTCGCCCAGCGCCTGCAGGTCGTACGGCGGGCGGTAACCGAGCCGCACCGTGGTGCCGGCGCCAGCCGACTCGTTACCGGCGCCGCGCAGCTGCGTCGGGCTCAGGCGGTAGTGCGCCAGGAAGGCGTCGTTGAAACGCCGCACACTGGCAAAACCGCTCGACAAGGCAATCTGGGTCACCGGCAGCGCCGTGTCGGCCAGCAACTGCTTGGCCGTCAGCAGGCGGCGCGTCTGCAGGTACTGCATGGGAGTGACGCCAAACGCGGCGTCGAAGATGCGCCGCAGGTGCCGGTCGCTCACGCCCAGCCGGTCGGCCAGCGCCTGCACCGACAGAACCGTCAGCGCCCAGGCGTCCGGGTCGTCCAGCAGCCGCGCCGCCTGCTGCGCCAGAATACCCGACGCATCCTGGATCGACCAATGCACCGTGCCAGCTGCCAGCTCGGGCCGGCAGCGCAGGCAGGGACGAAAGCCTGCGCTCTCGGCGCGTGCTGCGTGCGCGAAGAAGCGGCAGTTTTCGCGTTTGGGCAGGCGCACTTTGCACACCGGGCGGCAGTAGATGCCGGTGGACGTGACCCCGGTGAAGAAGCGCCCGTCGAAACGCGCGTCGCGGGCTTTCAGGGCCAGGTAGCAGGCGTCCTGTTCGGCGCGGGTGGGGGTGTCGTCCATGGGGTGCATGGTACGCGGTGGGTGGGGCGGGACTGGCTGTTTTCGGACATGATCATGGGGGCGGTCGGGCAGCTGTAGTCATCAATGGCTTGCTGCCCGCGTTTACGGGCAGGAACGTTGGCGCCAGCAATTCACAATTGGTCGCGGACAAGTGCATTGCATGGCAGGTAGTGGTTGGATTTATCCCTCGGGTGCCAAAGCTGCGGGTAAGTCGAATGAGCGCTTTGAAGCCGAAGCGGTCAGTCGATGGGCGTGGCCAAGGCGTCGGCGTTCGCCATAAGCGGGTACACGTTTCTGTGCAGCGATGGGTGGCAGATGGCAGATTGCAGTCCTTCAGCCGGGTTGACTTCGCTTGAACTTTGGTGCTCATAGAAACTAAAGTTGCAAACCGCATCGCCCCGGAGCTACAGGGTCTTGCAGGCTAAGATTCGCGACTGATACTTCAGTGTACAAAAACTTAGCACGACTAAATAGACCCAGCGAAATCTCGACCTATGCAGCGACGAAAAATAGCTTTGGCAGGCTTGTTCTCGACAGCATCATTCGGTTGCCGACAACTTCGCGCGCAGCCCGTTACATCGGGGGCTGTCACCCGCATCGCCTGGTTCGCTGGCAGCACAGGCCCGCTTCCGACACCAGCCTACCTTGAGGCGTTGCGTGCCGGCCTGAGGGAACGCGGGTGGGTTGCAGGTCAGAACCTGAGCATCGACATACGTTGGGGCGACCGCGACAGCGCAGCCGGGCTGACGCCCTGCATCGGCTATCAACCCGACATGCGCCGCCCACCCAACGAGACCCGCCTTCTCCACCAGTCCGGGCGCTGGGCAGGCTGAACCGGGGGCAAACCGGCCGGCTTGCGGCGCA
>JAJAZK010000228.1 GCA_026785765.1 Rhodoferax sp.
GCGCGTCCTCGAACACGATGCATTGTTCGGGCGCAACACCGATCCGCCGCGCCGCCTCCAGAAAGATGGCGGGCTCGGGCTTGCCCGGCAGCCCTTCATCGCCACCCACTACGGCATGCGGCAACGGGTCCATGCGCAGGTGCGAGAACGCGAACGCAATATTGTGCCTGTCGCCGGCAGTTCCCACGCCGACGCGCAGACCGCGCGCAATCGCCAATGCGCTGAACGCCTTGAAGCCTGGCACTTCGCGAAACTCGGGCGCGAACAGGCCACGGTAGATTGCTTCCTTTTCGTGCGCCAGGCGCAGGGCTTCGGCGCGGTCCATGCTGCGCCCGAACAACAGCTCCATGCACTCGATCACCGTGCGGCCTGTGGTACGGCGCAGCAATTCCGGCACTTCGATCTGCAGGTCATGGCGCTGGGCAAATTCGGCCCAGCTGCGTCCATGCGCGGCCATCGAATCGATCATCGTGCCGTCCATGTCGAAGATCAGAGCAGCGGTCGGCATCACACGCCCTGCTTCAGGGAGGCTTCGATGAACGGATCGAGGTCGCCGTCGAGCACCTTTTGCGTCGCCGACGTCTCATGGTTGGTGCGCAAATCCTTGATGCGGCTCTGGTCGAGTACGTAGCTGCGGATCTGATGGCCCCATCCGACGTCGGTCTTGCTGTCCTCGAGCTTTTGTTGCTCTTCCTGGCGCTTGCGCATCTCATGGTCATACAGCCTGCTGCGCAGGCGCTTCCACGCGACGTCGCGGTTGCTGTGCTGGCTGCGGCCATCCTGACACTGCACCACGATGCCGGTCGGGATATGCGTCAAGCGCACCGCCGAGTCGGTTTTGTTGATGTGCTGACCCCCGGCTCCACTGGCGCGGAAGGTGTCGGTGCGCACATCGGCCGGGTTGATGTCGATCTCGATCGAGTCGTCGATTTCGGGATACACAAATACACTGGCGAAACTGGTGTGGCGCCCGCCGGAGGAGTCGAACGGGCTCTTGCGCACCAGCCGGTGCACCCCGGTTTCCGTGCGCAGCAGCCCGAATGCATAGTCGCCTTCGATCTTGATCGTGGCGCCCTTGATGCCGGCCGTGTCACCGGCCGATTCGTCCTCGATCGTCGACTTGAAACCCTTGCGTTCGGCGTACCGCAGGTATTGGCGCAGCAACATGCTGGCCCAGTCGCAGGCCTCGGTTCCGCCAGCGCCGGCCTGGATGTCCAGGAAGCAGTTCATCGGGTCGGCCGGATTGTTGAACATGCGCCGGAACTCCAGCTTTTCAACTTCCGTCGCGATCTTCGCCGTCTCGGTCTCGATGTGGGCCAGGCTTTCCACGTCTCCATCGTCTTTGCCCATTGCGTACAACTCGGAGTTGTCGCTGAGCTCCGACGCCAGCCGCGTCAGCGTCAGCACCACGCCGTCGAGTGACTTCTTCTCGCGTCCGAGTTCCTGGGCGCGTTTTGGATCGTTCCAGACCGTCGGGTCTTCCAGCGAGGCGTTGACCGTCCTCAGGCGTTCGGATTTGGCATCGAAGTCAAAGATACCTCCGCAAATCTTCCGTGCGCACGCTCAGGCTGGAGAGTTGGGTGCCGATCTGGTTGATGTGTTCTGCGTCCATGAGGGTGTCCTGCGGTGGGGTTTCGGGTTAACGGGTTATTTTCTCACGCGCTTTCTCAGTCCAGAAAACCCTACAGCAGCCGCGCCAGGCGCTCGGGCTGGTCGTGGTGCAGCATGTGGCCGGCGTCGTCGATCACTTCGATGCGGCAATCGCGCACCAACTTCAGGCGTTCGTGGTACTGCGCGATGGAGAACTTGCCGCGCCACCACAGGTCGACCGAGTTGTGCACTGCCTCCACCGCCAGCACCGGCATCGTGATGCACTTGTAGAGCTCGAGCAGTTCGTCGACGCGGAACAACTGGGCATTGACGATCTTGTGGGCCGGATCGCCCAGAATCTCCCATTGACCGGTTGCGTTTTGGCGCGCCCAGTGCGCAGCCAGCCACAGGGCCTTGTCCTGCCCGGCCTGGTCACGCGCCAGCCGCGGATTGGTCTTGGACAGGCGCCGCGCCACACCCTCGACGCTGTCATACGGACGCAGGTCGAGCTCTCCGCGCTGCAATTGCCGGAGCTGATCGAGCCACTTGGCATAGCGCTGGGGTGCCTGCTCGGGTTCAGTTGCTGGCCCGCCAAAACCTTCGAGATTCACCAGCCGGCGAATGCGCGTCGGCCTTACCCCGGCATAGTTCATCACCACATTGCCACCCATGCTGTGTCCGAGCAGATCTACCGGGCGATCGGGTGCGTAATGGTCGAGCAGAAAGTCCAGGTCGGCGAGGTAGTCCGGATACCAGTAGTTATCAACGGGCGCGCCAGTGCTCAGACCGTAACCGCGCCAATCGGGGGCAATCAACTGCCGACCTTGCATGAAGGCATCGGACAGGGCGTCCACCACAAACTGGTACGACGCGGCAACGTCCATCCAGCCATGCACCAGCACCAGCGGAGCAATACCCGGACGGCGTTCGCCCCAAATGCGCACGTGATATTGCTGATTGCGAATCGGAATGAACTCGCTGCGCGAGGGTCTTTTGACTTGGTACATTAACAACATGATAAGGAAGCGTCGCGCATCCC
Organism: Rhodoferax sp.; assembly: GCA_026785765.1. Classification (GTDB taxonomy): domain Bacteria; phylum Pseudomonadota; class Gammaproteobacteria; order Burkholderiales; family Burkholderiaceae_C; genus CAISIP01. The sequence goes on from JAJAZK010000228.1 coordinate 2,630, forward strand.
GCAGTCAAGTCAATGACACGTTGTGGGCAGAGGTTGACCCCCACGCCACTCTGCATGACCGCTTTGACTGGGAGGTGCCTCAGAGTTTCAACCTGGCTCAGCCCCGGGCCGCAGGTTAGGTACCCACCCGTGGCCGGCCGTGTACACGTCTCAGAGACACCGGCGACTCAATTCCTGCGCGGACGCGGCGTGATTTTTCGGGTACATGTTTACGCCTACCTTGAGCATGGCGGCGCCCGGCACGGCGCCCGCGAGCTCGGTGTCGATCCGGCTGCAGTCGTCAAGACACTCGTCATGCAGGATGAACACGCACGCCCCCTGCTGGTGCTGATGCATGGCGACAGAACTGTCAGTACCAAGAGCCTGGCCCGCCAGATCGGCGCCAAAACCGTCGCACAGTGCAAGCCGGAGGTCGCCAACCGCCACAGCGGGTATGTAGTGGGTGGCACCTCGCCTTTTGCAACCCGCAAGCCAATGCCCGTGTATTTCGAGCGATCGATCCTGGATTTGCCCTTGATGTTTGTCAACGGCGGGCGGCGCGGTTTTCTGGTGGAAGTCGATCCAGCCAATTGCATGCAGCTGCTGCAAGCCAGGCCGGTGCAATGCGCGCTGGCAGAATGACCCAAACAAGAACCACGCCGGAGACACCCCGATGCAAGCCCTGAGCCCTTTTTACCCCATGTTGGCTGCGCTGGCGGCGTATTGCGTCGGCTCGCTGTCGTTTGCCGTTTTGGTTAGCTGGGTCATGGGCCTGAACGATCCGCGGACCTACGGTAGCAAAAACCCCGGCGCGACCAACGTATTGCGTTCTGGCAGCAAACCCGCGGCCGTGATCACTTTGCTGCTCGATGCCGCCAAGGGCTGGTTGCCGGTCGCCCTGGTGGCCTGGTACGGCAAGCCGTACGGACTGGAGGACGGCAGCATGGCGATGGTCGGGGTGGCAGCGTTCCTGGGGCATCTATTCCCGATTTTTTTCCGCTTCCAGGGCGGTAAGGGTGTTGCCACCGCGCTGGGTGTGTTGTTCGGAATCAACTGGATGCTGGCGCTGGCAACGGTAGCCACCTGGCTCATCATTGCCTGGTTCTTTCGTTACTCCTCACTTGCGTCTCTGGTTGCGGCCTTGTTCGCCCCGGTGTATTACGCAGTTGGTGATGGCGTTGCCTGGTACACCGAAAAGAGCCTGATGCTGGCGGTGGCGGTGATGGGGCTTTTTCTGGTTTGGCGCCACGCTGCCAACATCGGGCGTCTGGCCAAGGGGACTGAATCGCGCCTGGGCGCGAGCAAGCCCTGAGACTGGCCGGTGCGAGCCGATTTCAAGGCTCTCAGGGCTGCTGGGCGGCGTAGGCCCCCAGACGCAGGATCAGATGGTGGTTCAGCCGGATGCGCACCAGGGCTGCGGCGAGAGCGGAGCGTATCTGCGGGTTACCCTGCGCGGTGCGATGCAGCCGCGGCTGGGGCAACAGTTGGCCCATGTCATTGAGCACGATGGCCACATGTGGATGGTTCGGTTTTGCACTGCGCCGCATCACAACTGCAATATCGCCGTTGTCGAGGCGCACATAGGTGCCGGGCGGGCACAAGCCGACGGCGCGTATCAGCGCATGCCCAACCGCGTCCGAATGCTCCTGTGAATCGTTGATGATGGAGCGAACCGAGTCGGTGGCGCTGCGTCCGGCGCGGAACTTCCGCGGGCTGATCATGGCGGCATAACGGTCCACCACGCGCAGGATATGGGCAAGCCGCGCGGCGGGCGGGGCCTGCAGCAGGGCTACCGTGCCAGAACCGTCGTCGTGGTGACCGGCCACGGTATCGAGCCATAAATCGTCCAGCACGCCGATATTGGCCAGCATCATGCCGCCCTTGACCGCATGGGCACGAATGGCGTCTTGCTGTTCCTGGTTCGGCCGCTCCAACTGACCAGCCAACTGGTCTTGAAGGGCGGTCATGGCGATGTTCATCGTCAGCGCAGCGTGCACCAGACTGTCGCGTTCCTTGGGGTCCAGGCCGATCTCAACCGCAGTCAGATGGCACAACACCGCACAGACCAGCGCGTGGGAGGCGCTGTAGCCGACCGACGAGTGCGTGGTGAGCTGAAACAACAGGTAAAGGCCGACATCGGCGTCGCGCTGTAGCAGGGCCTGCATCCAGCGGTCGTATTGCCATACCCGAAGCTCGAATTCCTGCACGCTGGCCGGGTTGCCAAGAATGACGCCAAGACCTGCTTCCAGGTCTGACCACAAGCTGAGGAGGTCTTCGTATTCGCTCTCGTTTTGAACGTTCACGTCAAAAGCGCTTTTCAAGAACCATCTGTTCGTTATGGCGGGTCATCTGGAAACGCGTCAGGAAACTGTTGCCCAGCAGAACGTAGGGCAATGAGACGGGAGTGACCACTGCCTCGACGTCATACACCTCGACATCGCCGAGGCGCATTGAGGCCAGACGCACCAGCCAGCCCCGGGTGACGCCATTGGCAGTTGACATTTGAACCGGTGCGCCGCGTTTGTAGTCCAGTCCTATGCGCTCGGCTTCGGCCACGCCCATCCCGACCGAGGTGGCACCGGTATCCACAAGAAACTGCACCGGGCGCGAATTAATCAGGCCTTGGGTCACAAAGTGGCCGCCGCTGCCGGCCGCCAGGACAATACGTGCGCCCGTCCCGCTGGGCGCCACTTTGCCCACGCTGACCGGAGCCGAGCCGACACGCAGCGTCTGGCGTTGCCCGCCAATCTCCAGCATGGCGGTGTCACCCTGGATGGAAATCACCTTCACGCCCCGGTGTGATTCCCCCGCGCTCACAAGCTTTGGCTCGTTGCCGTCCACCACTAGCAGCGCTTTGGAACCAAGCATGCCCGACAAAACCACGGCCTGGGCGAGTACGGATCGGCCACCAAGCAACAGCAGTACCATAAGCATGGCGAAGGCGCCGTAGCGCGCGATAGTTCGGGGGGCGAAGGCCATATCAGTCGCGAAAGTTGTTGAAACTCAGCGGCAGATCGGCCATGTCCTTGCGGATCAGGGCCATCGCCGCTTGCAGGTCGTCGCGTTTGCCGCCACTGACACGGACCGCATCACCCTGGATGGAAGCCTGAACCTTGATCTTGCTGTCCTTGATCAGACGCTGGATTTTCTTGGATGCCTCGGTTTCAATGCCATTGCGTACCTTGACAATTTGCTTGACCTTGTCACCGCCCATTTTTTGCACGTCGCCGCGGTCCAGAAAACGTATGTCCACACTGCGCTTGGTGAGTTTGCTGCGCAGGATGTCTTCGATCTGGGCGAGCTGGAACTCCGCGTCCCCCACCATCGTGATTTCCTTGTCCTTGAGCGTGATCGAGGCTGCCGTTCCCTTGAAGTCGAAGCGTGTGCCGATCTCTTTCATGGTGTTGTCGACCGCGTTCCGGACTTCCACCAGGTTCGCTTCGCATACAGTGTCAAAAGAGGGCATGTTGTTACCAGTCAGTGGTCACGGCCCACTGCGGCCGATGCGACAATCCTGCCATGTTAGTCGAGAAGAACGTCGCCCTGCAGCCTTACAACAGCTTTCACATTGTGGCCAAGGCGTTTTCGTTGGTCCGTGTGACAGACGTCACGGATATCGAGCGTGTGCTGGCGAGCCCGGAGCTTCGATCCCTGCCCAAGTTTGTTCTCGGAGGCGGCAGCAATATCGTCCTCACAGGAGACGTCAAGCCGTTGGTCCTGAAAGTGGAGATCATGGGCAAGCGCCTGCTGTCGGAGACCGCACGCGGCTACACCATTGAAGTGGGCGCCGGCGAAAACTGGCATGAACTGGTGCGCTGGTCCCTGGAGCAGGGTTATCCGGGCCTGGAGAACCTCGCCTTGATCCCGGGAACCGTGGGCGCGGCCCCGGTGCAAAACATTGGTGCCTATGGACTGGAACTGCAGGATCGATTTGCGTCGCTTGACGTGGTGGACCTGCACACGGGTGCGCGGATGACGCTGGACGCAGCGCAATGCGGCTTCGGATACCGCGATTCGGTGTTCAAGCATTCGGGTGGCCTGGGCCTGAAGGACAGGGCACTGATCACCCATGTGCGTTTCTTCTTGCCCAAACCGTGGAAAGCGGTGCTTGGGTATGCCGATCTGGACCGCAAATTGGCCGCGTCCGGGATGGCACAGCCTGACGCCCAGCAGATCTTCGACTGGGTATGTGCCATCCGCTCGGCAAAATTGCCCGACCCGCAACGCCTGGGCAATGCCGGCAGCTTCTTCAAGAACCCGACTGTGACTCCGGAGCAATGTGCCGACATCATCCAGCGTGAGCCGCGCATCGTGCATTACCCGCTGGCCGATGGCGCGGTCAAGCTGGCGGCGGGTTGGTTGATCGAGGCCTGTGGCTGGAAGGGCAAGGCAGTTGGTAATGCGGCAGTGTATGAGCGCCAGGCGCTCGTGCTGGTGAACCGTGGTCAGGCCACCGGTGGCGAAGTCATGACGCTGGCGCGCGCCATCCAGACCAGTGTCTACGAACGTTTTGGAATCCTGCTCGAGCCTGAGCCAGTGGTGGTATGACTCATGGGCCAGACGGCGCCTTTGGTTCTCCGGTCAGGCTCAACCAATCGTCCCCGGCGCCCAGGGCCAACAGTCCGGCCTTTGCGTAGATGCCGAGTTTGGCGCGCGTGTCCACAATATCCAGGTTGCGCATCGTTAATTGGCCAATGCGATCTTGCGGCGAAAACATCGACTCGCCTTTTTCCATCGTCAAACGCTCCGGGTGGTAAGTCAGGTTGGGTGACTGGGTGTTCAAGATCGAGTAGTCGTTGCCGCGGCGCAATTCCAGTGTCACCTCGCCGGTGACTGCGCGCGCCACCCAGCGCTGCGCGGTTTCGCGCAGCATGATGGCCTGCGGATCGAACCAGCGCCCCTGATACAACAGGCGACCGAGCTTGCGCCCATGGTCGCGGTATTGTTCGATCGTGTCCTCGTTGTGGATCCCCGTCACGAGCCTTTCATAGGCGATGTGTAGCAGCGCCATACCCGGCGCCTCGTAGATGCCGCGGCTTTTGGCCTCGATGATGCGATTCTCGATCTGGTCGCTCATGCCCAGGCCGTGCCGACCGCCAATGCGGTTGGCTTCCAGTATCAGATCGACCGGGCCAGGGAACGCCACGCCGTTCAACGCCACCGGTTGCCCTTCCTCGAAGCGCACACTTACCCGCTCGCGCGGCACGTCCACGTCGTCGCGCCAGAATGCACACCCCATGATCGGCTGCACGATCTGCATGCCGCTGCTCAGGTGCTCCAGGTCCTTGGCCTCATGCGTGGCACCAAGCATGTTCGAGTCAGTTGAATAGGCCTTTTCCGCCGACATCTTGTAGCCAAAGCCGGCCTTGGTCATGAAGGCGGACATCTCAGCGCGCCCGCCCAGCTCGTCGATAAAAGCCTGGTCCAGCCACGGCTTGTAGATCTTCAGCGACGGGTTGGTGAGCAGGCCGTAGCGATAGAAACGCTCGATATCATTGCCTTTGAAGGTGCTGCCATCGCCCCAGATGTGTACCTCATCCTGCTTCATCGCGGCCACCAGCATGGTACCGGTCACGGCGCGCCCCAGCGGCGTGGTGTTGAAGTAGGTCACACCGCCGGTTGAGATATGGAAGGCGCCGCTTTGAAGCGCCGCAATACCTTCGTGCGCCAGTTGCACGCGGCAGTCCACCAGACGGGCCGCCTGTGCGCCGTACTGCATGGCTTTGCGCGGAATCTCGTCGTAATCGTGCTCGTCGGGCTGACCCAGGTTGGCGGTGTACGCATAGGGAATCGCTCCCTTGTTGCGCATCCAATGCAAAGCCGCACTGGTGTCCAGGCCACCGGAGAAAGCGATGCCGACCTTTTGCCCGACCGGGATGTTCTGCAGGATGGTTGCCATGGTGGGAGCTTTTGCGTTCAGCCGTAATGGCAGATGTAGTGGAATGGTTCTGAGACCCGAAGGTCAAACCGGGCGTTGGCGCCGACGTGGAAGCGTTCGCCGGTGCCGCAGCGGATCCACTGCTGGCCATCGGCCAGCCGGTACTCGCAACTGCCGCCCACGCACTCCATCACTTCAGCGGCATTGGTGCCAAACGTCAGTTGCGCGGGCAACACCACGCCGACCGATTTCCTGCTGCCATCGGCAAGCGTGATGGCATGGCTGATGCACTTGCCGTCAAAGTAGACGTTGGCTTTGGTCGTAACGCAGACGCCATCGATCATGTCGGTAGTCATCGATGATTGCTTTCGTGATGGAGAGGCGCCCTTCAGGACGACAGCGCCGCCTTCTGGCCGCTAAGCCGGGGGCATTGTGGAATGTGGGCCAGATTCTAGAACACCGTTACTTGGGCGTGGAGTGCGCCCTCCCGGACCAGGCTGCCTCCTTGAAACCGACACTGTGCGCATCGTCCCCGGCGCCACCCCATTCAACGACCGGGCGTTTGATCAGGCTGGGATGCGCCAGCAATACTGCGCGCGCAGTTGCGACACTGTTGACCGAAGCCTTGGCCGCGTCATCCAGGCGGCGCCAGGTGAGTCCGGACCGGTTGACCAGGGCCTCCCATCCCAGAACGGACAACCAGCGGTCCAGGTGGTCGGCTGGGACGCCCTGCGACTTGAAGTCGTGAAAGCGGTAGTCCAACCGTTGAGCCGTCAACCATTGGCGCGCCCGTTTGACCGTATCGCAGTTGGAAATGCCGTACAAAATAATGGGTTCGGTCTGCATGGTCTCCATCATGCCGCAAACCGCTGCGCGACAATGGGTGTCGTCATGAAAACCAAACTTCACCGGGGACCACCTTGAACGCAGGTGATGTCGCGCCCAAAACCCTTGCTGGCTGGCTCGCGTATTGTGAGCGCGTGCATCCCAAGACCATCGACATGGGGCTGGACCGGGTGCGTTCTGTGGCGCAACGCATGGGACTGCGTTTTCAGTGTCCGGTCATCACGGTGGCCGGAACCAACGGCAAGGGTTCGACCTGTGCGATGCTGGCTTCAATCCTGCGGCAGGCCGGATACCGCGTCGGCGTCTACACCTCACCGCACCTGGTGCATTTCGAGGAACGCCTGCGCCTGCAGGGTGATATGGTCGACGCGCACCTGCTGGCCGACGCGTTTGCCCGGGTGGAGAAGGCACGCCTGGCTGAAGCGGATGCGGTGTCACTGACCTATTTCGAGTTCTCCACGCTGGCCATCCTTGACGTGATGATGCGCAGCCGACTCGACGTAGCGGTGCTCGAAGTCGGACTGGGCGGCCGACTTGACGCAGTGAACATCATTGATGCCGATTGCGCCGTCATCACCAGTATCGATCTCGACCACATGGAGTTTCTCGGGCCGGATCGCGAGAGCATCGGATTCGAGAAGGCCGGCGTCATGCGCACCGGGCGACCAGTGGTGGTCAGCGACCCGGTACCTCCGCAAAGTGTGATCGACCGGGCGCGCGAAATTGGTGCCGACTTGTGGCGCCTTGGCGTGGACTTCAATTTTTCCGGGGACAAGTTGCAGTGGGCCTGGCGCGGGCGCGACCGGCGTTATGCGGGCCTTGCCTACCCGGCCCTGCGCGGCGCCAACCAACTCATCAACGCCAGTGGCGTGCTGGCGGCGCTATCCTGTCTGAGCCAAGTTTTGCCGGTCACGGCGCAGGCCGTGCGCAACGGCCTGGCCATGGTGGAGCTGCCGGGGCGCTTCCAGATCGTGCCGGGTCAACCGGCGCTGGTGCTGGATGTGGCGCACAACCCGCATTCGGTAGCAGCTTTGGCGGCCAATCTGGATGCAATGGGATTTTTCCCGACGACGCATGCGGTGTTCGGCGCCATGGCCGACAAGGATCTGGGCGAGATGCTGCAGCGCATCGCCCCTATCATCGACCGCTGGTATTTCACCGACCTGCCCACGGCCCGCGCGCAAAGTGGGCAGCGATTGCAGGAGCTGTGGGCCTGTGCCAACCAGCGCATGGATGCCAGCGCCAGCTGCCACTCGGATCCCATGGCGGAACTGCACGCGGCGGCGCTTGCGGCTGACCCGGCTGATAGAATTGTGGTCTTCGGATCGTTCTACC
>JAJAZK010000229.1 GCA_026785765.1 Rhodoferax sp.
AAGCTTTGAGCCTGCGCGCAAGCGTGTGCCCAGGCCACGCGGCCCAAGCCGCAGCCCCCTTTCGGTGTGAGCCGCTGCAGTGCTCAAAACAGGCGGGCCGCCCGAGCGTGCGATTGGCGCAGTCGACAGCGCCAATGGCACCACCTGTTTTTCCGCGCTTCGCGCCTGCGGCGTTGATCGGGCCGCGTGGCCAGGGCACACGCTTGCGCACGAGAGCAGTCGTGTTGGGAACACCGCCGACCACGAGCCCGCCACAGGGGCCCCAGGCATGCGCCAACGATCAGCAGCCCCGGGCGCGAAGCGCGGAGAAATGGGCCCTATGGCCGCAACGCGCTGCTTCGCTATACCCGAACTAGTGCGGTGCGCCCGTTTTGAGCACTGCAGCGGCTCACCCCGCAAGGGGGCCGGGGCTGCGTTGGCGCATGCCTGGGGCCCCTGCGGCGGGCGCCTTGCAGGACGAAAACTGTCCTTCTGGTCCTGCTGGTCCTGCTGGTCCTGCTGTATGCCTAAGTCTGCGCCAGTGCACTAGCAACGCCCGGGCACGGTCGAGGGTTACGTCAACTCGAACGAGGCCTGGTTACAGAACGGTTGAATGGGCCAGTCAGGTACGCGCGCACACCAGACGCATGACTGCTGCGCTCATCGATCCGGCCTCGACTGCGCGCCACGGTCTTGTTGCGTCGGTGCGCCCGGTCATGCGACCTGCGCCCATCGGATCGGCATGGAACAGGCCCTGCAGGCTGCGGTAGATCGCATTCTTGCAGTCGTACTCGAGCAGGCTGCGGTATGAGCGGTCGCCATCGCTGTCGGGCTGGAGCAGGTTGTGCAGGGTCCAGACGCGGCGCAGGTTGCCATTTACCTGGACGGTGGCCAAATCGATGTAGTCCTCGGTCTTGCTGGTTCCGCCCACCGGCGCCCAGTCTGCGCATGCCGTGCCAGAACACACCAGCAAGGCCAGCGCCAGCACCTGGCCGCGGCGGGACGCCGCGTGGACGGCGCGCAACACCCGCTCATTTCAGCGTACGCACCAAGTTGCGTGCGATAACGATCTGCTGGATCTGGCTGGTGCCTTCGTACAGCCGGAACAGGCGCACATCGCGGTAAAAGCGTTCGATGCCGTAGTCGGCCAGGTAACCGGCGCCACCGAAAATCTGCACCGCGCGGTCCGCCACCCGGCCACACATCTCGGAGGCAAACAGTTTGCAGCAGGACGCCTCGGTCGACACGTTCTCACCCGCATCGCGCCGGCGCGCTGCATCGACCACCATACACTGCGCTGCGTACAACTCGGCCTTGCTGTCGGCCAGCATGGCCTGGATGAGCTGGAACTCGGCAATCGGCTGGCCAAACTGCTTGCGCTGCACCGCGTAACGCAGCGCGTCGTCGAGCATGCGCTGCGCCACACCGACACAGATAGCCGCGATATGGATGCGGCCCTTCTCCAGCACCTTCATGGCGGTCTTGAAACCCTGGCCTTCCTTGTGCCCGATCAGATTGGCGGCCGGCACGCGGCAGTTTTCGAAGATTACGTCGCAGGTGTGGGCGCCACGCTGGCCCATCTTCTTGTCGATCTTGCCCAGGCTGATGCCGGCAGATTTGGCGTCGACGATGAAGGCCGACACACCGCCTGCTCCCTTGTCGGCGGCGTTGGTACGCGCCATCAGGGTGAAGATGCCGGCGTGGGGCGCGTTGGTGATGTAGCGCTTGGTGCCGTTGACGGTGTAATGGTCGCCCTGCGCATCGCTGCCGCGCACAGCCGTCGTGCGCAGCGACGCCGCGTCGGAGCCGGCGTCGGGCTCGGTCAAGGCGAACGAGGCGATGATTTCGCCAGTGGCCATCTTCGGCAGGTACTGCGCCTTCTGCTGCTCGGTACCGTCCATCAAAATACCCTGCGAACCGATGCCGACCGTGGTGCCGAAGATCGAACGGAAAGCCGGGGAGGTCTTGCCCATCTCGACCATCACCAGAACTTCTTCTTCCATGCTCAGTTCCAGACCTCCATACGACTCCGGTATCGACAGGCCGAACAGCCCAAGCTGCTTCATTTCGTTGACGATGGCGGGGGGAATCTGGTCGGTCTCGTCGACTTCGTTCTCGGCCGGTACCAGCCGTTCGCGCACAAAGCGGCGCACGCTGTCGAGCAGGGCAGTCAGGGTTTCCTGGTCACGGATCATGCTGGGTCTTTCTGAAATTCCGCCTGCGGCGGGATCAGCACAAAGTTTCCCACGTGGACCTTCTCCAGAAAGGTCCGCTGCGCCAGTGCAATTTGCTCCAGCGCGAAGGTGCGTGCGACCAGTGGACGCACCGCGTTGCGCTCGATGATGGACACCAAATTGGGGAACACCGGTTCGTCCCAGGCGGTACAGCCAACCAGGGTCAGGTCGCGCAGATAAAAGGTGCGCATGTCGAGCTCCACCAAGGGGCCGCCGATGGCACCGGACGACACATAACGGCCACCCCGCCGGATTACCTTGAGCATGCCAGGGAACGCCGGCCCGGCCACGTTGTCGACCACTACGTCCACGGTTTGCTGGCCGAGGGCGGCAACCACGTCGTCGGCGCGGTCAATCACCCGGTCGGCCCCGATGTGGCGCACCTGCGCCATCTTGGCGCGCGCGGCAATCGCAGTGACGCGGGCACCGCGCAACCGGGCCAGTTGCACGACCGCCGAGCCAACCCCGCCTGAGGCGCCAGCCACCAGCACATGTTCGCCCTGGCGCACCCCAGCGCGATGCAGCATGTTCTCGGCAGTGCCCCAGGAACACGGCATGGAAGCCAGTTCGGCGTCGCTCCAGCTGCTGTCAACGGCAAAGACCTCGCGCTCGGGTACCGTAACGAACTGGGCAAAGGCACCGTCGAAATCGGAGCCCATCCAGACCGTGTGTGGGTCATCGAATCCGGCACTGCGCATACACGGGCGCACCAGCACGCGCTGCCCGATGCGCGATGCATCCGCGCCCGCACCGACGGCGACGATGCGACCACAACAATCGGTGCCCTGGATGAACGGAAATGGTGTTGCTGCGTCCCAGCCACCGTCGTTGTCGGCTAGCGCCACCGCAGCGCGGGCCTGTTCAAACGCCCGTGCCGCATCGGCGGTAGCCGTTGCGACCACCCCCGAATACCAGCCGAGCCGGGTGTTGATCTCAGTGTTGTTCATGCCCGCAGCCAGCACCTGCAACAACACTTCGCCCAATCCCGGCTGCGGCACCGGCACGTCACGATAGTCGAGCCGGTCATAACCCCCATGCCCAATGGTGACCACCGCCTTCATGCGCGCCATGCCGTCACGCAGATCGAAGCGGCCAGACATCTGGATTAGTCCACCAGGGCGTCGTTGCGCAACCCGGCGCGTGTCATGTGGATCGGCAACACGCGACCGTACAACTGGCGCGCTCGTTCCGGGCTTCCGACCAAGCCAGGTTCCTCGACATAACTGAAGATCGCCACATAACGCGGCCGGCTGCCGGCCAGCGGCGTGACGCGGTGCAGGGAATAGCGGCCCTTGAAGATCTGCAGATCCCCTGGCTCCAGACGCAAGGTAACTACGCGGCTGGTATCGCCGTCGAGCACAGCTTGCACGCCGGGGTAGTTTTCATCGGTCGGCGTGCGCAGGTGCGCTCTGTACTCGAACTCACCACCGGATTCAGCATTCTGGATCGCCAGCGTAACGGTGTAGTTGTTGGTATCGAAATGCCAGGGAAACCCGTTGCCGGCTTCTGCAAGGTTCAGGATCACATCGGCCAGCGGGTCGGCGTAGGGGAAAAACCGCTCCTCACCCAGCGCCGCCTGGATGAACGGGGCAAAGGCCGGCCAGTTGTAGATGGCACGCAGGATGCTGGTGGCGCCAAAATGGTCGGCTGGAACAAATGCGTTCGAGCGGTCGTAGAAACGCCGCAGCGGATGGGTTGCCGGCAGATCGGCGCGGTCCTGCGTGAAGTAGGCATTGGTACGGTTGAAGTTGCGGTGCCCGTGTACCGCAACACGGTCACTCTCCTGCACCAGTTCGGCAATCCGCGCGCTGCGCACAAAACCCTTCTGCACCGCACAGCCGTCGCGCTCCAGCGTATCGCGCAGTGCGGCCAGCAGCACGTCGCGTGCCGTACCGTCCCGGTCGATCGGATACCGATCTGTATCCACATAGTCGCGTACGGTGATTTCCATGGCAATTCTCCGGGAATGGTGGACAGATTTGCGCGCTGCCTCAATAGTGCGGCGGTGTGATCACCCACAACACGCGTGTGGCCTGGCTACCGGGATTGGCGCAGCGGTGCACTTCGGTGCTCTTGAAGGAAAAGCTGTCACCCTCCAGCAGGCGGAAGTAGCGCCCGGACACCCACAGGTCGAGCGTGCCAGCGAGCACAAAGCCGGCTTCGGCGCCGTCGTGGCTGTAATCCTCGCTGTCGGCGCCAGGCTCGATGCTGCTCAGCAGCAGTTCCAGCGGCCCGCCCAGGTTCGGTGACAGCAGCTCCTCGGTGATGCCCAGCCCGGTGAAAGACATGCGCCGGCGCTTGCCCGAACGTACCACCACGTCGCGCTCGGCCGGGTCGCCGTCGCCACTGCTCTGGAAAAACCAGTTCATGTGCACGCCCAGCGCGTCGGCCCGCTTCTTGAGCACGCCAATGGGCAGGCGCGACTGGTTGCGCTCGATCTGGCTGAGGTAACTTACCGAGATACCCGCCTTGTCGGCGACATGGCGCAAGGTGAGGTTCTTCACCTGGCGCAACTCGCGCAACTGCTCTCCAATGGCCGCTTCAGGATCGACCGCCGAGACGTCGTTCGCCCCTGCGGCCAGATGCTCGTCCGGGGCCTGCTGCAACAGCGCTTGTATCGCCATCGGGTTGGTATTCAGTGCTGCGGCGCTGCTGCGGCGCTGGCAATGTCCTTCACACGCATGCTGGTGGCGTCGTACCAGGGCGCGAGTGACACGTCGGCAGCGTGAAGTTTTCCGGCCACTTCGATGGCGTAGTCGCCCGCCAGCACGAATTCAGGGTCGGCCAGCCCGGCACAGTTGCTGACATAACCCATCCCGAGCGAGCGGCCCAGACTGTGGCCGAACATGCCCGAGGTGATGCGCCCGACGATGACGCCGTTGCGCCAGATCGGCTCATTGTGGTAGAGCAGCGGCTCGGGGTCGCGCAGGGAGAATTGCAGAAGGCGGCGCTGCAGCCCGTGCTCCTTTTGCGCCAGCAAGGCCTCGCGGCCGATAAAACCGCCTTCCTTGTTCCAGGCCACGGCAAAACCCAGACCGGCCTGCAACGGTGTGTCCTCGTCGCTGATGTCGTGGCCCCAATGGCGGTACGACTTTTCCATGCGCAGCGAGTTGAGCGCGTGGTACCCGGCCAGTCGCAAGCCCAGGGGTTCGCCTTCGGCCATCAAGGCATCAAACACGCCCGGTGCAAACTCGGTCGGAATGTACAGCTCCCAACCCAGTTCACCGACATAGGTGATGCGGCTGGCGCGCACCCGGGCGTAGGCCAGGTCGATCACCTGCGAACTGCCAAACGGGAAGGCAGCGTTCGAGAGGTCGGCATCGGTCACTCGCGCGAGCACGTCGCGCGCACGCGGGCCCATCAGCGAGAGCACGGCCATGCCCGAACTCACGTCCACTGCGATCGCACGTGCGCCCTGCGGAATATGCCGCTGCAACCATGCCAGGTCGCGCGTGTGGGTGGCCGCAGCAGTGACGATCAGGAAGCGGTCCGGCGCCTCGCGCGTGATGGTCAGATCGGCCTCGATGCCACCGCGCTCATTGAGCCATTGTGTATAAACGATCCGGCCCACCGGCACTGCAACGTTGTTGGCGCAGATGCGATTCAGCACTGCCAGCGCATCGGCGCCCTGCAGCAGGAATTTGGCAAACGACGACTGGTCGAACAGGCCCACGCCATTGCGTACGGCTGCGTGTTCCTGTGCCGAGAAGGCAAACCAGTTCTGCCGCCCGTAGCTGTATTCGTACTGCGCTTTGGCTCCGGAGGGTGCGTACCAGTTCGCTCGCTCCCAGCCAGCCACCTCGCCAAAACAGGCGCCACGGGCCAACAGGCGGTGGTGCAGGATGGAGCGGCGCACGCCACGCGCGGTCTCTGCCTGGCGAAACGGCCAATGCATGGCGTACAACAAGCCCAGCGTCTCGACAGTACGGTCCTTCAGATACCTGCGGTTGCGCTGGAACGGCATGGCACGGCGCACATCCACGTCCCACAGGTCCATTGGTGGATGGCCGTCCAGCACCCAGTCGGCCAACACCTTGCCGGCGCCACCGGCCGACTGGATGCCGATCGAGTTGAAGCCCGCAGCAACATACAGGTTGCGCACTTCGGGCGTTTCGCCCAGCAGGTAACGGTCATCGGGCGTGAAACTCTCCGGCCCGTTGAAAAACAGGTTGATTCCGGTCGTGGCCAGCGCCGGCGTACGGTGCACGGCAGAGGTCAGCAGTGGTTCAATATGGTCCAGGTCATCGGGCAACTGGTCAAAGCAGAAGGTCTCCGGGATGCCCTGCATGCCCCAGGGCTTCGCCACCGGCTCGAACCAGCCCACCAGCAGTTTGCCGGCGTCTTCCTTGAAATAGGCGCAGCCATCCGGATCGCGCAACACCGGCAAATTTGACGACAGGCCGGCCATGGGTTCGGTCACGATGTAGAAATGCTCGGCTGCGTGCAACGGCACCGTGGTGCCGGCGCGCGCCCCCAGCGCGTGGGCCCACATGCCGGCACAGTTGATTACGGTGTCGGCACGCAACTCGCCTTGCTGCGTGCGCACGCCAACCGCCCGTCCGCCTTCGATCAGGATCTCGTCGACGGCGGTGTTTTCGAAGATTCTGGCGCCGCGGTTGCGTGCGCCCTTGGCCAGTGCCTGCGTCGTGTCGACGGGATTGGTACGGCCATCCTTGGGCAGGAAGACGCCGCCCACCAGGTCGTCACTGCGCACACCGGGCCACATGGCAGCGATCTCGGACGGGGTCAGTGTGTGCACCTCCAGCCCGAAGCATTTGGCCATCGACGCGCCACGCAGCAATTCTTCCATGCGTGCCGCATTGGTTGCCACCGCTATGGAGCCAGACTGCCGAAATCCCGTGGCCTGCCCGGTTTCGGCTTCCAGCGAAGCGTACAAGCCAGTGGTGTACTGCGCCAGCCGCGTCATGTTGTAGGTGGCACGCAACTGCCCCACCAGCCCGGCTGCGTGCCAGGTCGTGCCACAGGTCAGTTGTTTGCGCTCCAGCAGCACCACGTCGGTGCAGCCGCGCAGCGTCAGGTGGTAGGCCACACTGCAGCCGACAATGCCGCCGCCCACAATCACCACACGTGCACGACTTGGCAAATCCATCACGTCTCCCGATCATGTAATCGAACATCAAAATTATACGTTTGTGAAATCTCTGTCGGAAATTACACAAAGGGCGGTTTCATTCCTATAATTTTGGTGCAAGATGATTATTGTGAAGTCCGTGGCGAAGCGCCAGCACAATCTGTACGGGAACGTGCAAGACGGAGACGAACATGGCGGAACATGCGAAGGTCGTGGTGATTGGGGGCGGCGTCGTTGGATGCAGTTGCCTGTACCACCTGGCCTTGTCGGGCATCACCGACGCATTGTTGATCGAACGCGATGAGCTGACTTCCGGCTCCACCTGGCACGCGGCCGGTAACTTGCCCACGTTCTCGACCAGCTGGAGCGTGCTCAAACTGCAGAAATACTCGGCTGCCCTGTACCGCGAACTTGCCGCCGCGGCCGAGAACCCGATCAACTACCACCTGACCGGGTCGGTGCGACTGGCCCATGGGCGCGACCGAATGGACGAGTTCCGCCATGTGCAGAGCATGGCCAAGGCGAACGGGCTGGACTACCAGATCCTGTCTCCAACCGACCTGAAGCAGCGTTACCCGCTGATCGAGACCCATGATCTGCAAGGTGCCTTGTGGGACGCGCTGGACGGCGACATCGACCCCTCGCAGCTGACGCAGGCCCTGGGTCGGGCGGCGCGCTCTCTCGGCGCGCGTGTGCGCCGCCACACCCGCGTCACCGCACTGGCGCAGCGCCCCGGTGGCGAATGGCTGGTGTCGACCGACAAGGGTGACGTGGTCGCGGAGATTGTGGTCAATGCGGCCGGTTACCGCGCCGGTGAGATCATGGCCATGCTGGGCCGACATTTGCCGATTGCGGTGCTGTCGCACCAGTACCTGGTAACCGAAGATGTGCCCGAACTCGTCGCAAGCGCCGCTCGCTTGCCCCTGTTGCGCGACCCCGATACCTCGTATTACCTGCGTCAGGAACGCGAGGGCTTCATCCTCGGGCCTTACGAATGGAAGGCCACACCGATGTGGCAGGACGGGATTCCGGACGACTTCGCCAACCAGTTGTGGAACGACGACTTCGAGCGCCTGGAGCCTTATATCGAGGACGCGATCCGGCGCGTGCCCGCCCTTGGACGCGCCGGTATCAAACGCGGCGTGAACGGCCCCATCCCCTATTCGCCCGATGGCAATCCGTATATCGGGCCGGAGCCGGGGCTGCGCAATTTCTTTCACTGCAATACTTTCAGTTTCGGCATCACGCAGGCCGGGGGCGCCGGCAAGGCATTGGCCGAATGGGTGGTGCATGGGCGTACCGAGTGGGACCTGTGGGCGCTGGACCGGCGCCGCTACACCGACTACGCCAGCACGGCCTACACCGCGGCCAAGGCGATCGAGGTGTACCAAAACGAATACGCCTCGTCCTTCCCGTACGAGGAAAGGTCGGCAGGCAGGCCCTTGCGCTGCTCGCCGCTGTACCACACGCTGCAAGCCAAGGGTGCGCGTTTCGGGGCGCGCGGCGGCTGGGAGCGTGCGGTCTACTTTGACCTGAGCGGGCAGCTGACACCCAACGAGAAGTTGTCGTTTCGGCGCGAGAGCATCTGGCACGGCGTGGTCGCCGAAGAGGTGCGCGCCGTACGCGAACGCGTCGGCATCATGGACCTGCCCGGCTTCACCAAGTTCGAGTTGCAAGGGACGGGCGCCGCTGCGCACCTGGATCGGCTGATTTGCTCGCGCCTGCCGTCGGTCGGCCGGGTCTCGCTGGCCTACGCACTGACGCCCAACGGCACCATCCTGAGTGAGTTCACCATCACCCGGCTCGCGGCAGACCACTTCTACATCATCAGCGCGGCCATCGCCGCGACGCATGACATGGACCTGCTGCGCAGCGCTTTGCCAGCCGACAGCGCAATCACCGTGCGCGACCGCTCAGCCGAGTTCGGCTCGCTCATCATCGCCGGCCCGCGCGCCCGCGAGGTGCTCTCCCAAGTGACGGAGGCCGACCTGTCCAACACCGGCTTCCCATGGCTCACCGCGCGACAGATCAAAACCGTGACCGGCGACATGCTGGCGATGCGGGTGAACTACGTAGGCGAGCTGGGCTGGGAACTGCACGCCCCGCTGGAACAGATGCCGACCCTGTATGCGGCAATCTGGAGCGCCGGAGAGGCCCACGGCATCCAGGATTTTGGCCTGTACGCGATGGACAGCCTGCGTATCGACAAGTGTTACCGCGGCTGGAAGAGTGACCTTGAGAACGGCTATACGCCACTGGAAGCCTCGCTGGACCGTTTTGTCGACGCAAAAAAAGTGGCGTTTGTTGGACGTGACGCGATCCTGGCGGAAATGCAGCGCGGCCCGGCGCAACGCTTTGTGCCGCTGGTGTTCGATGAAGACGGCGACGCCGAGGCGCCGTATTGCGCGCAGGTGTTCCAGGGCGACGATAACGTCGGTCTGACGACATCCGGCGTGTGGAGCCATACACTGCGCAAAAGCGTGGCACTGGCGTACGTGCGCAGCAGCCTGGCGCAGGCCGGTACGCGGCTGCACGTCAACGTGCTCGGGCAGATGCGCGCCGCCACGGTGGCGCAAGAGCCGCTGTACGATCCTGCCAACCTGCGCCTGCGCGCGTGAAGCAAAGAGCCAATTCCGAATCCACCAACCCAAGGTATCTACCATGAGTGAAGTCGCAGAAAAAATGGTCCGCCGCGGTGGCGCACGTGAAGCCCGGCGCGCAGCCCGCTCAGCGCCGCTGCCCGACAGCCTGCGCCCGGTGCGTCCGGGCATGGACGGCGGACGCTACCTGCCACTCAGCGAAGCCGACGTGCGAAAGATCCACAACGCCGCGCTCGATGCGCTGGAAACCATCGGTTTTGCGGATGCGCCGCCCAGTGGCATCGAAATGATGACCCGCGTCGGGGCCAAACTAACAGCGACCGGGCGCCTGTTGTTCCCGCGCGCCTTGGTGGAAGACACGATTGCAAACGCGGCGCGGCACTTTGTGCTGCACGGCCAGGACCCCAAATACGATATGGAGCCCTGGGGCTCCCGTGTGTATTTCGGTACTGCGGGCGCAGCAGTGCATATGGTCGACGCCAGAACCGGCGAATACCGGGATTCGACCACGCGCGACCTGTACGACATCGCCCGCGTGGTCGACACACTGGAACACCTGCATTTCTTTCAGCGCTCGGTTGTCTGCCGCGATCTGGTCGACCCGGCTGAAATGGACTTCAACACCGCCTATGCATCGGTGTCGGCTACCACCAAACATGTGGGCTCGAGCTGGGTTGCACCCGAGCATGTGGAGCAGAGTCTGAAGATGCTGCACCTGATTGCCGGGGGCGAAGACAAGTGGCGCGCACGCCCCTTCGTCAGCCAGTCGAACTGTTTTGTGGTGCCGCCCATGAAGTTTGCCTTCGACGCCTGCAAGTGCATGGAAGTGGCAGTGCGTGGCGGCATGCCTGTATTGCTGCTTTCGGCAGGGCAGGCTGGCGCCACGGCACCGGCATCCCTGGCCGCCGCGCTGGTGCAGGAAGTGGCCGAGTGCCTGGCCGGGCTCGTGTATGTAAATGCGATCCAGCCCAAGGCGACCGCGATCTTTGGTACCTGGTGTTTTGTGTCCGACCTGCGCACTGGCGCCATGTCGGGTGGCAGCCCGGAGCAGGCTCTGTTGTCGGCCGCGAGCGCGCAGATGTCGCGTTTCTATGATCTGACCGGTGGCACCGCCTCGGGCATGACCGACTCCAAACTGCCCGACGCGCAGTGTGGCTCGGAGCGCGCCTACAACCATGCGCTGGTCGGCAACGCCGGCGCCAATCTGATCTATGAGTCGGCCGGCATGATGGCCAGCCTGATGGGGTTTTCTCTGGAGAGCCTGATCATGGACAACGACACCATCGGCGCGGTGCAACGCACGATCCGCGGCATCGAGGTGAATGACGAGTCAATCTCGCTGGAGACCATGCGCCAGGTCTGCCTGGAAGGACCGGGCCACTACCTGGGTTCGGACCAGACCCTCAAGCTGATGCAAAAGGACTATCTGTACCCGACCATCGGCGACCGGGCCAGTCCCAACCAGTGGGCGGAACAGGGCCGTCCGTCGATGCTTGATCGGGCGTCCGCCAAACTCAACGCAGTGCTGTCGAGCCACTATCCGACGCACATTCCGCAACATATCGACGACGCGATCCGGGCGCAGTTTCCGGTGCGCCTGCCGCGTGAACAGATGCAGGCACCGCGTTAACCATTGCCCAATCCGGCGCAGGCCGGGAAGTGGTTGCGGCGCCAGCGCCGCGGGCCAGACCGTGCCAGCCACTAGACTTGAACCATGATGTTCATCGCATCCAAGGTTCTGTCATTCGCCCTGCAGCCACTGGTCTGGGTGCTGGTTTTGTTGCTGGCAGGTCTTGTCCTGCAGCGCTGGCGGCAACGGCTCGGCCTGGGCCTGTGCTGGGCGGC
>JAJAZK010000230.1 GCA_026785765.1 Rhodoferax sp.
ATTGGCAGACCATGGCAGTCCCACCCAGGGATGAATTGCGCGTCGAAGCCTTCGAGTTGCCGCTCCTTGACGATCATGTCCTTGAGGATCTTGTTGACGGCATGCCCCATGTGGATCTGGCCGTTGGCATAAGGTGGTCCATCGTGCAGGATGAACTTTGGAGCACCGGCACGTGCTACGCGCAGTTTTTTGTAAATGCCATTGTCATCCCAGGCTTTTGCCCAGGCTGGCTCGCGTTTGGGCAGGTCGCCGCGCATCGGGAATGCGGTCTCTGGCAGGTTCAGGGTTTTTCGGTAGTCGGTCTTGTCGGTCATGGCAATCCTGGAGCCCGGCGCTGGCGGCTGCACCAGCGTGAAAACGAAATATCCACTGATCGCCGCTCACAGCGACCACCAATGGACGAGGGGGCATGTGGGCGAAAAGACGTTTGCCCGGGCGGCGTCAAGCCGCTCGGAGGGACTTTTCGCCTGCTAAATTCGATCTCGCGTGGTTTGCCGGTGGGTTTCGGCGTGCATGGATGCAAGGAAGGCCCGCGCTTCTTCGCAATCGCGGGTTATGCCTTGCCTGAGCGCGTTCAAATCGGCGTACTTCAATTCGTCATGCAGTTTGTGCAGCAGTTCCACGCGCACGATTTTACCGTAGCCGCCGTCGCTTCCCAGCGCGGTCGGCCAGTCCAGGCAGTGCGTCTCCAGCAACACCCTGCCGCCGTTGACGTCGTTCGGGTCGAGCGAAGGCCGAACGCCCAGGTTGGCCACACCGGGCAGTGGCCGTTCCGCGAGTCCGTGCACGAGGACGACAAATATCCCGTTGGCCGCCGGTTTCCAGTGTGCGAAGCGCAGGTTGATGGTGCGAAAACCCAACTCCCGCCCGAGCTTGCGACCGTGCACAACGTGGCCGGAGATGCGATACGGCCGTCCCAGCAGTCGCGCCGCGTCTGCCATGCGCCCTTCAGACAGCGCATTGCGCACCGCAGAGCTCGACACGCGCAGGCCATGCACTTGATAACTGTTCATGCGCGCCACGTCAAACCCATGGCTGCCACCTGCCGCGTCCAGCAGGGCATAGTCTCCCGCGCGTTGCGCGCCGAAGCGAAAGTCGTCACCCACCAGCACGTAGCGTGCGCCCAGACCGCGCACCAACACCGTTTCGACAAAGTCTTTTGCCGACTGGTTTGCCAGGGACGCTGTGAATGGGAGGACGATCGTCTGGTCGACTGCGCTCTGCGCATGGTCAAGGAGTTTGTCGCGCAACGTGCCGATGCGCGCCGGCGCGAGTTGCTGGTGGCCACTGCGTGCCGCGAAATAGTCGCGTGGGTGGGGCTCGAATGTCAACACGCAGCTTGTTATTCCGCGTTGCGCTGCTTCGCTGCGCAGCAAGGCCAGCATTGCCTGGTGGCCACGGTGTACGCCATCGAAATTGCCTATCGTGACGGCGCAGTCCGGTGCCAGACCAGCGTGATGGAAGCCGCGAAATACTTTCATGCCGATCTGGGGGACTTGGTGGTTCGCGCATGCCATCGGGCTGCGGCCATATCCGTGTATTGGAGAACGGTTATATTGTGGCGTACGACGTCAAGCTTTGGTCAGTTGCATTCTGCGGGCTGGGCTGGGTTGTCGCGCCAGACGATTGCATTTCGTACCAATGATTGATTGCAGTGATTCGGGAGGCGGATTTTGAAGGTGTTGAAGCTGTCAGCGCAGGGATTGCCACAGTCCTGGATCTCCCTGGAACAAGCGGTAATCCATTACGCCGCGGGGGAGGTACGCTGGGAGTCGGGTGGTGAGGTGGCGGTGTTTCACGGCGGTCACAACGCAGTGACCGGCCAGCAGTCGATCATCATAGTCAACAGCATCATCGGGACCAAGGGCGTCCCCAACATCAATCCGTTCAGCCTCAAGCCCGGATTGACCAACACCAAGCTGTTCGCGCGTGACCGCAATGTCTGCGCTTACTGTGGTGACCATTTTCATGAAGAAAACCTGACGCGTGAACACATTGTCCCGTTTGCCCAGCAGGGAATCGACAACTGGATGAATGTCGTCACCGCGTGCCGCCCTTGTAACCATCGCAAGAGCAGCCGCACCCCGGAGCAGGCCCATATGCCGTTGCTGTACGCGCCCTACGTGCCAAGCCTGTGGGAAGACTTCATTCTGCGCAACCGCCGGATTCTGGCCGACCAGATGGAGTTCCTGATGACCCATCTGCCCAAGTCATCACGCCTGATGGCGTGATGACGGCGGGGCTGGTTGCCACCAGCAGGTAGGTGTGCATCGGTCCCTTGCCGCGGATGTCGATTTCGCCCCGGCTCTCGAATTCAAACTCGCCGCTTAGTTGCCGGTAAACATCCTGGCTCACATGCACCCTGCCAGGGACGCCGGTGGACTCCATTCGGCTGGCAACATTGACTGCGTCGCCCCAAACGTCGTACAGAAAGCGCTTCAGACCGATCACGCCGGCCACGGTCGGCCCTACGTGCACGCCGCAGCGGATCGCCAGATTGAAGTGGCGGCGCCGGTTGTAGCTTTCGACCGCGACCAGGAACTCCGTCGCCAGCAGCACTACCCCGCGCAGGTTGCGTTTGCCGACCACCATGTAAGCATCGCCAATCGTCTTGATTTTTTCCACGCCGTACCGGTCCACCAACTGGTCGAACTCGGAAAATAACTCGTTCAGCACTTGCACGACTTCGTCGGGCGCCCGTGTGGCAGAAAAACGCGTGAACCCAGCAATGTCTACAAACAGCACGGCCATTTCGGGGAACTTCTCTGCCTTCACCGCATTGTTGTTCTTCAGCTCATCGGCAATCGAGACTGGCAAAGCGTTGTACAGGACACGGTCGGCGCGGGCCCGCTCGTACTCGACCAGCCGCTTTTCGCGAAACAGCGCCAGATTGAGTCGCAGCACGAAACTGTCGAGCAACAGGGCGACGATGGCCAGCGCAACCAGGTTAATCGCGGCACCGCTGGTGTGAAAGGTGTTGCGTTGGTCAAAGTGGAGTACGGCGACGACGATGGCGATGGTGCTCCCGACAATCAGTCCCTTGCGCAGTTGGCCTGTATGGCAAAACACACATACCATGGTCAAGAGAAAGATCGCATAGGTGGAAAGGTCGCCACTGAGCATCCAGGAGATGAACGCGAACCATGAAAACAGCATGGCGCAGGCGACAAAAAACGCCTGCAGGATGCGTGAACGCGATGCGTGGCTAGTGCCAAATTGGCGCGAAGCCAAAAAGCCGGCAAAGCAGGTTGCCGCGCTGATGTGCCACAACACCAGGTAGAAGTGCTGCGGATCGCCACCCCATACTCCCGCAGCGTGCAAGGCCGGATCCACCAGCAGTAGCATTACCACGGCAACCGCCAGACCGACGCGGCACATCGGCGCGAGCATGGAGAAGGCATTGGCAGTTAACCACTGGTCGAACTCGGCCTGTTCCGCCGGCTCTGGAGCAGCGCCTTTGAACCACAGCCGGTACGCCATCTGTTGTTCCCCATGCGTTGTTCCAAGAAAACTGCCGCGGCACTGTTCCCCCATTACCAGTCTAGCAGCCTGTCTCTCCACGGATTTGGCCCGCGCAGGGACGGGTCGCGCTGCCATCCTGCGACGCGTCGCCGTGGTGGCGTCGCGAGCGTGCGCATGGCCGCACACTGCGCGGTCGCCGCACAGGGATAATTTGGCTTGGCATGCATAACATCGTCATTCTCATTTCTGGCGGCGGCTCCAACATGGAGGCCATTGTCAACGCGTCACGGCGCGAGGACTGGGAGCGCAATTACCACGCCAAGGTGGCTGCGGTCATCAGCAACCGCGCGGATGCGCCTGGCTTGATCCTTGCGCGGACCAATGGTATTGCCGCCGAATTTGTTGAACACGGTCGTTTCGCAAGCCGGTCGCTGTTCGAAGCCCAATTGGCGGACGCGATTGACCGGCATGCCGGCTCAAAGCAGCCCGTCCTGTTGTTGCTGGCGGGCTTCATGCGAATCCTCTCGGCGGACTTTGTGCTGCGGTACGAGGGACGGATCGTGAACATCCATCCCTCCTTGCTGCCGGCGTTCCCGGGTCTGCATACCCATCGCCGCGCGCTGGAGTCCGGCTGCAAGGTGGCCGGCGCTACAGTCCATCTGGTCACTGCGGCGCTGGATTGCGGCCCAATCCTCGCGCAGGCTGTGGTTCCGGTCCTTGACGGCGATACCGAGCGATCCCTGGCCGCGAGGGTTTTGACACTGGAACATCGGATCTACCCGCAGGCCATTGCACAAATGCTGCAGCGGCAATGCGCATGGGACAATCGCGGAGATGCATCCAAAGGCTTTGCTTGAACTGTGCACCGAGCTGGTCGGATTGACGTTGCGTTTCGAGCATCCAGCAGATGCAACGGTGGCGCGTTATTTCCGCGAGCACAAGGGCCTCGGGCCGCGTGAGCGTCACACCTTGAC
>JAJAZK010000231.1 GCA_026785765.1 Rhodoferax sp.
CGGCGTCGACGGTGGCTTTGGCAAACAATTCCGAAGCGGCAAGCGCCAGCTCGGCGTGCTTGCGCTCAGTGATGTCGATGTGGCTGCCCATCATCATCACCGGCTCACCCTTTTCGTTGCGTTCGAGGTCGGCTTCACTGAGAATCCAGCGCCAGGAGCCGTCGCGATGGAGCATGCGAATTTCCACGCTGTAACGCGGCACGCGGCCATTGCGCAAATCATCGACCGCGGCCAGTACGAGCGCGTGGTCCGCCGGGTGAACGCTCTTTTGCCATCCTTCGAAACGATTGACAATCTCGTCATCGGCGTATCCGAGTAGCCGCTTCCACTCGGGTGAAAAATACACCGCGTCGGTCAACAGATTCCATTCCCACAGCCCTACAGTGGCGGCACGCAACAGTCGGCGCGTGCGCTGCGCGCTCTGGCGCAGCTGTTCCTCGGCCACCTTGCGCTTGGTGATGTCGCGCTCGACCGACACCCAGTGGGTGAACCCGCCGGCGGCATCGGCGATCGGCGCGATGTCCAGCTCGAGCCAAAACTGTTCGCCGCCCTTGGTGTAGTTGAGCACCTCGGCGCGCACTGGTTGCCACCGTTCGAGTGCGCGGCGGATGCGGTCCAGCTCGCTGCGGTCGGTTGAGGCGCGCTGCAAGATGCGCGGCGTCTTGCCGATCACCTCTTCGCGGCTAAAGCCGGTCAGGCGCACAAACGCGTCATTGACAAAGACGATGCGCGGCCCCGGCTCGCTTATGGGCTCGGCCTCGGTGATGACGACGATGTCGTTGAGCCGGGATACCGCCGTCTCCAGCAGATGCAACTGTGCGTCCGACTCCCGGCGCAGCGTGACGTCCTGGAAGGCGCCGACCAGCTTTACCACCACTCCGTGCTCGAATACCACGCTGCCTTGGGCGCGCGCCCAGATGCGGCGGCCCTTGGCGGTGATGAGGGGCAGTTCCAGGTCCCACGGCGTGCCGTGTTCAATGCCCGCACGCAGCGCAGCCTCGATCACCGGTCGCGCTTCGGGCGCGTAAAAGGCAATCGCCTGTTCGAGCGTCGGCGCGAACGACGGATCGACCTCGTGGATGCGGCAGGTCTGCTTGGACCAGGACAGCGCATTGCTGCGCACATCGAGCTCCCAACCGCCGACGCGGGCGAGCGCACCCGTACGCTCGAGCAAATCGGAGGCGCTGCGCAGCGCCCGTGCGGCAACGCCACGGCGGCGGCTGAAGGACACCAGCGTGAGGGCGAAAACGCCGATGAGCAGGCTGGAGCCGCTCGCGGCAAAGCGATAGTTGCGGGCCTGCATGGCCTCGCTGGCCAGTACTTCCGATACAGGCGCGCCGACAAACACCAGCAGCGGATAACCGTGTATGCGGCGCGCCGCATACACGCGCTCAATGCCGTCGACCGCAGAACTGCCGATGTACGTGACCGCCGCGGCTGATGGCTCGACGGACGAGGCCATCATGCGCTTGAAGGCGCTGCCCCCGGAGATATCCTGGCCAAGATCGGCCGAATCGGCGGCGAGGCGCGCACGCACGATGCCGTCAGTGCCGACCAGCGTGACAGTGTTGCCCGTTCCGAGATAGACGTCGCGATAGAAATTCGAGAAATAGGCCGGATCGATCGCCACCGAAACTACGCCGGCCAGCGTGCCGTCGGCCTTGTTGGCGCGGCTTGTCGCCAGCACCGACCATTGCTTGTTGATGCGACCGAGCATCGGCTTGCTGATCAAGACCTGGCCGCCATCCTGTCCCGACAGATGCACCTTGATGTGCTCGCGGTCGGCAAGGGACACGCGCGGACCCGGCGGTATGCCCTGTGTGCTCATGATGATCTGCCCGGCCGCGTCGGTAATGACGGCATCGCGCAGTAGCGCGGGGTAGGGCCGCGTCTGCTGCCAAAAAGTCGGCAGGTCAAATTTTGCACCCTCCGCTTGGTAGCGGCCCTTCAGCGCCAGCGCGATTTCGTCGATGTACCCGAGGGTGCGGACGGTGTGCTCTTCGAAGGCGCGCGCCAGGTTGGCGTTCTCGCGCATCACCTCGGCGATCCGGTCGTCGCGGTCGCGCACGATTTGCGCCTCGATCACCGCCCCCATGCCGGTGATGATCAGCAGCGCGAACAGGATGATGCCCGCTGACAGGCGGTCGCGTCGCATCGGCGCTCGCAGCCGCCGCCACACCGGCAGCCTGGCGCGGCGTGCAGTGACTGCCACGGCCGGGGTGGAGGCGATGTTCTCTTGCATGTCTTTATCGGGCTTTGCCATTCGTATTGCCGCCGACGCTATTTTGAACCAGGCTGCCGACAATTATTGCCCGACCGTGGCAGCGGGCAAAAGACTACTGATAAACAGCTGCAGGGTTTTCACGATGGGACCGTCAAAACCGGATGCCTCTATGAAACCTGCGCCATTTTGGCGATCAGACTGGCCGCTGCCAAAGGGCTCATGACCTCGATTCCATCCTTTCCGGGGTAGGCGTTGCTTACCGGAGCAACCAGCAGCTTGCGGGTCGCCTGCACGTCGGCCGCTGCCAGGTGGTAGCCTCTGGAAACCGTGGGGGCCGATGAGCGCTTGATCTCCAGCACCCAGGTTTCACCGCTGCGAAAGGTCAGCACCAAATCTGCCTCGGCTCCATGGCTGGTGCGGTAAAAATTGGCTCGCGCCTGCGGCGCTGCGGCCAGCAGTTGTTCGAGCACAAAACCTTCCCAGCTAGCACCCGCCACCGGATGGCTCAACACGGCGTCCAAATCCTGCAAACCCAGCAACGCGTGGACGAGGCCACTGTCGCGCACGTACACCTTGGGCGCGCGCACCAGCCGCTTGCCCACATTTCCGCTCCAGGCAGGCAGGCGGCGCACCAGCATCAGGTCACACAACAAGTCGATGTAACGGCCGACGGTTTGCCCGCTGATCGCCAGCGATCCGGCCAGTTTGGACTGGTCCAGCAACTCGCCCTGGTGGTGCGCCAGCATGGTCCACAGGCGACGCAGTGTGGTGGCCGGTATGCGCGGACCCAGGGCCGGAATGTCCTTGTCCAGATAGGTGGAGATGAACATCTCGCGCCAGGTCAGGCTGGCGGCATCGTCGGTTGCCAACCATGCCAGAGGGAAACCGCCGCGCACCCACAAGGGGACCATGTCGCCCGCGCTGGCTTCGGCCGGCAGCACCTCGCGCAACTGCAACGGCCCCAACTCCAGTTGCGCCACGCGACCTGCCAGGCTTTCGCTGGTCTGTCGCAGCAACACGCCCGACGCGGATCCCAGCAACAAATACTGCCCCGCAGCTTCGCCAGCGCGGCGCCGCACATCAATAATGCCTCGCAGCACGGCAAACAACTCGGGAAACCGTTGCACCTCATCCAAAATGACCAATTGGTGCCGGTGGGCGAGGAAGAAGGTCTCCGGGTCATCGAGCTGGCGTTGGGCGGATGGAAGCTCCAGGTCCAGATAAAAAGCACTCTGGCTTTGCGTTTTCTCGGCCAGCGCGAGCGTGGTTTTGCCCGCTTGGCGCGGCCCCAGCAAGACCACGGCAGGAAACTGACCCAGTAACTTTTTCAGGATGGGTTCGGCTAAACGGTAATACATCCGTGCATTTTATCCATAATTTGGATAAATTACACGGTTATAACCACCGATAACATGAGGTGGAAGGTCGCCCCCAGGCCAGCGCCGACTCCACCCAGATGCGCCCACCGTGGCATGGTTCGCGTTCACGATTGACACGACAAACTCATCGCCCTCAAGTTGTCCATGTACCGCTGCTGGTCCTGTTGCCCGCTTCGGCATCTGCGCCCAGAACCGCGGCGCGCACGCAGCCGCGGCCGCCATGCTTGGCGTGATAAAGCTGCGCATCGGCAAGCGCCAACAGGGCGCTTGGGTCGGCGTCGCGCCCGGGTTTGCCCAGGGCCACGCCAATGCTGAGGGTGACGACCGCGGCAGTGTCGGAGTCGGCGTGCGCAATTTGCAGGCTGCGTACCACATGCTCGATGCGTTCGGCGACACCCAGCGCGCCCTCGAAATCGATCGCCGGTACGATGCATGCAAATTCTTCGCCACCGTACCGTGCCGCCAGGTCACCTGGCCGCAGCAGGCACGCCTTGATCGCGCCAGCCACCTGC
>JAJAZK010000232.1 GCA_026785765.1 Rhodoferax sp.
CAAGCGTGGCGCCGAGCCCTTCCACGTCCAGTTCTTGGCGCAGCTCTTCCTGCTGCGCCTGCGTCAGCAGTAAATTGCCTGGGTCGTATTTGCGGAACACGTCGTAATACAGGCTCGACGAGGCCTGCAGTTGCCGCGCACTTTTTGGCTGCCCTGGGTAGCCAGAAAACACCAGGCCCGAAATACGCGCTATCTCGCGAAAGCGGCGCTGCGCCAGTTCGCCGGCGTTAAGGCTGGCCATGACGTCGTTCAGCAGCGCCTCGGTGTTGAACACCTCGCCAGCCAGTTCGTGTGCCCAGTCGACCGCAGTCGCGGACAAAAGCTCGAAGCCATAGTCGTTGACCGCAATCGAAAAAGTGCTGGGCCGGAACCGGCCGATGCGCCAGGCCAGCAGGCTGGCCAGCCCCAGGTGCACGAGACGCCCGGCATACGGATACAGAAACAGGTGCCAACCGTCGCGCGAAACGAGTGTCTCGGCCAGCAGTGTGTCGCGCGTGGGCAGCGCGGACCAGCGTTCCTGCAACACGAGCAAGGGTTTCACGCGTTGCATCTCAGGACCGTCGAAATGTCCGCGCGCCGCCGCCTCCAGCCGCGCCACGATCGCGTTGGAGAGTTCGTTCGACAATGGCATGCGCCCGCCGTTCCAGCGCGGCACCGCCGCCTTGCGCCCTTTGGCGGGCCGCACAAAGGCAGTCATTTCGAAGACGCGCACCAGCTCCAGCAGGCGACCGCCAAACAGCAGATGGTCTCCCGGCTTGAGCCGCGCAATGAAACTTTCCTCGACCGAACCCAGGCTCTTGCCACCGCCGCCTTTGCTCCAGAACTTCAAGGACATGCTGGCGTCACTGACGATGGTGCCGATGCCCATGCGGTGCCGGCGCGCCAGCTGCGCCGAGGGAACGCGCCATACGCCGTGCTCGTCGGGTACGACGCGGTGATAGTCCGGATACGCGCCCAGCGATGCGCCGCCGTGGCGCACGAAGGCCAGTGCCCAATCCCACTCAGCGTCGCTCAGGTCGCGGTACGCATAGGCGCTGCGTACCTCCGCACGCAAGGTATCCGGTACGAAACCACCGCCAAGCGCGATGGTCACCAGGTGCTGCACCAGGACGTCCAGCGGCTTGTGCGGTGACACACGCGGCTCAACTTGCTGCAGCCGGATCGCGTCCTGCGCCGCGACCGACTCGAGCAGCTCCAGACTGTTGGTGGGCACCAGCGTCAGCCGAGATGGACGGCCCGGCGCATGTCCGGAGCGCCCGGCACGCTGCATGATCCGCGCCACACCCTTGGGCGACCCAATCTGCAGCACGCGTTCCACTGGCAGAAAGTCTACTCCCAGGTCCAGGCTCGAGGTACACACGACCGCCTTCAGCTGGCCCGACTTGAGCGCCAGCTCAACCCAGTCGCGCACCGCGCGGTCCAGCGAGCCGTGGTGCAGTGCGATCAGCCCGGCCCAGTCGGGACGCGCTTCCAGCAGCGCCTGGAACCACAGCTCGGCCTGCGACCGCGTGTTGGTGAAAACCAGCGCGCTGCTGCTTGACTCCAATTGTTCGACCACCTGCGGCAACATGCCCAGGCCCAGGTGCCCGGCCCACGGAAAACGCGCGAGCGCCGTTGGCAACAGGGTATCGATAAGCAGCTGCTTGTCCATCTTTCCCTGCACCAGCCTACCCGCACCCCGAGGCACCAGCACCTCAAGGGCCTGGGCCAGGTTGCCCAGCGTGGCCGACAGTCCCCAAACGCTCAAGCCAGGTTGCCAGCAGCGCAGCCGCGCGAGTGCCAGCTGCAATTGCACGCCGCGCTTGTTGCCGATAAGCTCGTGCCACTCGTCCACCACCACCATGCGCAGGCTGGCGAACGATTGTTGCGCCTGCGGCTGGCTCAACAGCAGGCACAGACTCTCGGGCGTGGTGATCAGCGTACTCGGCAGGCGTCTGGCCTGTTGTGCGCGTTGTGTGCTGCCGGTGTCACCGCTGCGCACACCCACGCTCCACTCCAGCGCCAAGTCCTGCAATGGCGCTCGAAGCGCCCGTTCGGTATCCGCCGCCAGCGCGCGCATGGGCGTGATCCACAGCACCGTCAACGCAGGAGCCGGTGGCCGCCGCTTGTGCACCGCAGCGGATTCAGATCCAGGTGTCGATGCCGACCACGCCGCCGACTTCGGCAGGAGCGCAAAAGCTTGCAGTGCCCCCAGCCAGACTGCATACGTCTTGCCCGCGCCGGTGGTCGCGTGCAGCAATCCCGATTCGCCCGCGGCGACTGCTTTCCAGACCTCGCGCTGGAACGGAAAAGCGCGCCAGCCCTGTTGCTCGAACCAGGCCTGCGCCAGCCCTGGGGCATTGCGGCGCAATGCGCTGCGTGCCTGGTCGGGGAGTACGGTTGTGGAGTTCACGACTGCGTAGGGGAAGAGGGTCCCGTGTCGTCGGCAGGCATGGCCGCATTGGCGCCGTCTGCCGACGCTGCCACCGGCTGGTGCGACGCCGCAGGCATTGGCAGCAAGGCGCGCAAGGTCGCCAGCGTGTCGGCCTGCGCCACCTGCTTGTCGCGGCGCCAGCGCAATATGCGCGGGAAGCGCACCGCAATGCCACTCTTGTGGCGCAAACTAAGCGCGATGCCTTCGAATCCGAGTTCGAACACCATGGTGGGCGTAACGCTGCGCACCGGGCCGAACTTCTCGAGCGTTGTCTTGCGCACGATCACATCGACCGCGCGCATCTCGGCGTCGGTCAGCCCCGAGTAGGCTTTTGCAAACGGGACCAGCGTGCGCCCGGGAGCGTATTCAGGGCTGTCCCACACCGCGAAGGTGAAGTCGGTGTACAGGCTGGCACGCCGGCCATGGCCGCGCTGCGCATAGACCAGCACGGCGTCCACGCTGTAGGGGTCGATCTTCCACTTCCACCAAACGCCGACGTTCTTGGTACGCCCCACACCGTAGTGGGCGTCGACCGCCTTGAGCATCAGACCCTCGACGCCGAGTAAGCGCGAGAAGGTGCGCTGGCGCTCCAGCTCGGCCCAGTCATCCCCGTGCAACAGCGGCGACAAGCGCAGCGCGCTCTGGCGGCACTGCGCAACCACACACTCAAGTTGCGCGCGTCGCTCGGTCTGCGCGTGCTGGCGCCAGTCGCGGCCCTCCCATTCGAGCAAGTCGTACGCCAGCAGCACAACCGGCACTTCGCGCAGCAGGCGTGCACTGAGCGTCTTGCGGCCGATGCGTTGTTGCAGCAGCGCGAACGACAACACCCGCAGCGACAGCGCGGGAACGGTGCCACGCGCATCTGTTGGAATGGACCCAGGCGTCCCGGCTGGCACATCTGGCCCAGGGCCGCCCTGCGCCAAGGCAGGCGAAGCGGCCGGGCCGTCGCTCCACACCACGATCTCACCATCCAGCACCGTGCCGTCGGGCAGATACATAGCCAGCGCGGCGAGTTCGGGAAAACGCTCGGTCACCAGTTCCTCGCCGCGTGTCCATACCCATAGCTGGCCGGCCCGCTTGACAAGCTGCGCCCGAATGCCGTCCCATTTCCACTCCACCTGCCACTTGCCGGGCGGCCCGAGTACCTGATCAAAATCCACGCTGGCAAGCTGCAGCGGGTGCGCCAGGAAGAACGGGTAAGGCTGCCCTGTATCGCGCGTGTCCTCCTCGCCCTCTGCCACCGCAGCAACCAGCCGCGCGAAGTGGTCTGCGCTGGGCCGCGCCGCCACTCCGGTGTAACCCACCAACCGCTGCGCAATGCGTTTGGCATCAATACCCGTCAATGCCGACAAGGCCCGTGTCACCAGCAGCTTCGAAACACCGACGCGCAAGCTTCCTGTGATAAGTTTGATGCACACCAGTTGGGCGCGTCGGTCAAGTTGCAGCAACAGCGGCAACAGCCGCTCGTTTACGCGCTGTGGCGCCAGCGCGCGCAGAGGCAGCAGCTTGTCCTCGACCCAAATTGCCAACCCGTCCTCGGACAGTTGCTGCGACTCGGGCAGCAGCAAGGCGATAGTCTCGGCCAGGTCGCCCACGGCCTGGTAACTTTCGTCGAACAGCCACTCGGGCAGGCCTGCTGCGTCCAGCGCCATTTGCCGCAACAGTTTGCTGGCGACAAGTTGGCGCGGCCTCCCGCCCGCAAGAAAAAATACCGCCCACGCGGCATCCGCCTGCGGCGCAGCATGAAAGTACTGCTGCAATGCCAGCAGCTTGGCGTTGCTGCTGGTGGTGGCGTCAAGCCGTGCATAGAGATCGGCGAAGGCCTTCATGCAGGCGGCCGATCGGGATCGACGCGGCCGGTCGGCGCTGGCTCGTCGGCATGTTCCAGTGACAGCGGCACCGCCTCCAAGGCCTCCTCCTGCCCGTATTCTGTAGCGAACTCCTGCGCGTCCAGCCCCTGCTCCCGCAGCCAGCGCACCATCACTGCTACCTGCCCGTGGGTCACGAACACGCGCGACGCGCCGGTCGCCGTGATTGCCTGCTGCAGTCCGGGCCAGTCGGCATGGTCTGACATCACGAACCCGCGGTCGACGCCACGCCGGCGCCGGGTACCGCGCAGTTGCATCCAGCCACTGGCAAAAGCATCGGCATAGTCGGCGAAACGGCGCATCCAGCTGGTCCCCTGCGCGGACGGCGGTGCGAGCACCATGCTGCCGGGAATCTGCGACGGGTCGGCAAGGCTGGCGACAGTTTGCGTCAGGGGCAACCGGACCCCCGCCTCCCGGTAGACACGGGTCAAAGGCTCCATTGCGCCGTGCAACAGGATGGAACCTATCTCCGGGTCGAGCCCGCTCAGCAGGCGCTGCGCCTTGCCAAACGCGTAACAGAACAACAGGCTGGCGCGACCGGCGGCGGCGTTGCCGCGCCACCAGTCGTTGAGGTCGGCAAAGATCATTGCCTGCGGCTGCCAGCGGTAGATCGGCAATCCGAAGGTGGACTCGGTGACGAAGGTGTGGCACCGCACTGGCTCGAAAGCGGCGCAAGTTCCATCGTCTTCGACCTTGTAGTCGCCCGACAGCACCCATACCTCCCCGCCCGCCTCAAGGCGCACCTGGGCCGAGCCAAGGACATGGCCGGCCGGATGAAAACTGAGTCTGACTCCGTGGTGAAGAATCGACGCGCCATAGGGCAGTGTCTCCAGCGCAATATCAGCACCCAGTCGATGCCGGAGCACGCCAGCGCCAGCTTGCGTTGCCAGGTAATGGGCGCTTCCCATGCGGGCATGGTCACTGTGCCCATGGGTGATGACCGCGCGGTCGACTGGGCGCCACGGGTCGATATAGAAATCGCCAGCCGTGCAATAAAGCCCCTGCGGGCGCGCGACCACGAGTTCCATCGGGCTGGCGACGCTCTTTAGAGATTCAGCCGCTGCCGAACCGGTCCAGCGCCCACTTGCCGGCACCGGCCGCAACGCCGCTCATCAACGTGCCCCATGCAATGTCGGCCGCCGACAGCCACCATGGCCATTTTTTGAGCGTCGCAAGATTCGTAAGATCGTAGGTTGCATAGGCGAAAAAGCCGAACATCGCGCCGACCAGCAGTGCGTGGCTCCAGCCCGGCTCAGGATCGGCCCTGACGGCGAAAATCACCAACCCAGACGCGTACACCAGATAGAAAACCAGTGCCACCATCACGTTCGGCTTCTCGGCCATCAGGTGGCCAATACCGTTCTGGTAGAGCCTTTTTGCGATAACGCCAAGCCAGAGCAGGTCGATTGCAACCATCACGATGGCGGTAGCCAGGTAGGCTATTACAAATTGGCGCATATTGCGAAGCTCGGGTAGGTTGGGCCAATGTCATGTTGCCACACAGAGGTCAAAGCACTCGCACGCGCGTTCAGTGCACGGCGGCACCGCGCTCCCTGAACCCTTGGTCGCGGACTAAAAACGGCGCGATCCAAAGGGCACGGAGGGGTTTCAGTTGCTGCGGAGTGACTCAAGTGGCCCATCATGTTGCAGGTGCCGGCTACTGGCAGTCGGACGCATCGGGAATGCGGTGTAGGAAATCACCGCAAGCGGCAGGTGCGCGGGCTTAGGACCGAACCTGCGCACGGCGCGGTGTATTCCTACAACAAGGTTCCAGATGCTCCGACACACATGCCGCCAGCGCGGTTGCATGATGCAAGCCACAGCGCGAGCCACACGGGGCCATCGCTGCGCGTATTTCCTTTTTTTGTATCGGGACCTTGACATGGAAAATGACGGATTCTCCGGCGCAGAACACATGCAACCAGCCAGCGACGAACCGTCAGCGCGACCGTCAGGAATCGGAGCGGGAACATCGGTAGCCTCGATGGCTGGTACTTGGGGCGGGCCGCTCGGCACGACGGTTGGCGACGACGCGGCCGCAACAGGCGACGGACTGGCGGAACCGGACGCCGAGGTCGTGAACACGCTGAACCACCTGATCGAGACCTGTCTGGACGGCGAGTTCGGCTTCACTGCCTGTGCAGAACAGGCCAATTCAGCGGAGCTGAAGAGTGTTTTTCAACAATGTGCGACCGACTGCACCCAGGCTGCGCTCGAATTGCGCGGCCACGTGTTGCAACTGGGCGGCGAGCCTACCGAAAGCGGCACGACCGCCGGCGCGCTGCAACGCGGCTGGGTCGCGGTGCGCAGCACCCTGACCGGGTACGACGACCAAACCATGCTCAACGAATGCGAAACCGGCGAGGACCATGCGCTGGGCGCCTACCGCAAGGCCCTTAAACAGGCGCTTCCATCGGATGTCCGCACCGTAGTGCAGCGCCAGATGGATGGCGTGCAACGCAACCACGACCAGATCAAGGCCTTGCGCGACCTGTACCGGGCGCGTACCTGAGGCGCGGTAGGGCGTCAACACATCAAACAGGCGCCCGTGAACTGAACTATATGAGGAGTATTTCATGGCCAATCGACCTGACATGCCCGGCTCGTCACCCAATAACGCCAGCGCTGATCGTAGCCACGGCTCGCCCGCGGAGCGCGTCGCTGTGCATCCCCGCAATGAGCGGCATACGGCAACTTTCGCGACGTCGTGGAAGGCGAACCGGGTCAGGACACCTGACGTTGACCCGCATGGCAGGGAAGTTGACGAAAAAATTGTCGGCATGTGACCCTGCCACGGAAAGAAATGAACGCTTCCGGCCTGACGCGGTTTGCGCGTCGCCATAACATCTGGCCGGCAGTATTCATTGCGCTGGTGCTGCTTGTGGTCTCGTTTAACTGGAATTGGCTCAGGCACCCCCTCGATCGCTACATCAGCAAAAAGACCGAACGCACGTTCACGATATCCGACCTGCAGCTGCGCCTCGGGCGGACCCCCACCATGCGCATGCGGGACTTGGTTTTTGCGAATGCAAAATAGTCCACGAACGACACAAGGGCGCTGGAGCTGGACAACCTCGGCCCGCTCGTGGGCGTGCAGACCAGGCAATCCGGCGGAGAGCCCCCATCACGCAAGCGCAAACCAACACCAAGGCCGGCTCCAAACGAGCGGGCAAGGCGGTAGACCCCAACCACGTGCTCCGTTACGCTGGTCTGCGTCTTCATAGTTTCAAACCTGATCGGCGGCGAGAAGAAGGTAGAGCGGCGCGTTGAGCGCTTGTACTCGGTGGAGGACGCGCGGTTTGCACGCGAGCTCGGCATCTTGCTCGGGCCGGCTTTTGTGGCTGGAAACCGGATCACCGCGCTGCGCAACGGCGACGAAATTTTTCCGGCTATGCTGGCGGCGATTCGCGACTCCAGCACGACGATCACCTGCGAGACGTACATCTACTGGTCCGGCGACATCGGCCGCTCTTTTGCAAACGCCTTGTCCGAGCGGGCGCGCCAGGGAGTTAAAACGCATGTCCTGCTCGACTGGGTGGGCAGCGCCAAGCTCGAGCAGAAACTATTGGACGAGATGGCGGCTGCGGGAGTACAGATGCGTATATTCCACCCGCCGCATTGGTCGCGCCTTGGAAAGCTGAACAACCGAACCCATCGAAAGCTGCTGGTATCGGTCGGTTCTACAAACTTCGACAACCGCTCGTTCCGTCTAAACGATGAAGCCACACTGAATGTC
>JAJAZK010000233.1 GCA_026785765.1 Rhodoferax sp.
CCTATGGCCCGTTACAGGTGGGCGCCATGATTGAAATTCCAGCCGCGGCGTTGACGCTCAAGCTGTTTCTCAAGTACTTCGATTTTCTGTCCATCGGAACCAATGATCTGATCCAGTACACGTTGGCGATTGACCGTGCCGACGAGTCGGTGGCACATCTGTATGACCCGCTGCATCCGGCCGTGCTGCGGCTCGTGGCTGACACGATTGCAGAATGCAATGCCCAATCCAAGGGGGTCAGCGTGTGTGGCGAGATGGCCGGTGATATCGCATTGACCCGTTTGCTGCTGGGCCTGGGCCTGCGCAGCTTTTCGATGCACCCGGCGCAGATTCTCGCCGTCAAGCAGGAGGTGCTGCGCGCCGACACCGAAAAACTGGCCCCGTGGTCGGCCCTCGTGATGGCCGACGAAGACCCTGCGCTGCGCTTGTTGACGGCCTGAGCCTTTGGCGCCGCCGAATTCTGGTCAGGTACCGGAGCGGTCAGGCCCGTGCTGGTTGTTCACGGTGACATTCGCTTGAGCCAGACCAGAGGCCTGGGCGGCCGCGTCGGCCTGCTCATCGGCGTGGTAACTGGAACGCACCATCGCACCCACTGCGGCATGGATGAAGCCCATCGCTTTGGCCTTGCTCTCGAACATTGCAAACGTGTCCGGGTGCACGTACCGTTTCACGGTGAGATGGCTGGAGCTGGGCGCGAGGTATTGGCCAATCGTCAGCATG
This sequence comes from Rhodoferax sp., assembly GCA_026785765.1. Lineage (GTDB taxonomy): Bacteria > Pseudomonadota > Gammaproteobacteria > Burkholderiales > Burkholderiaceae_C > CAISIP01. Next base: position 721 of record JAJAZK010000233.1, read on the forward strand.
TCGATGTGGTGCGCGCGCATGTCACGCATCACTGCGAGAATTTCCTCATCCGTCTCGCCCAGGCCGACCATCAGGCCACTCTTGGTAGGGATATCAGGAAAGAGCGCCTTGAATTTTCTCAACAGGTTCAGGCTGAATGCGTAATCGGAGCCGGGGCGCGCCTCGCGGTACAGGCGGGGAACGGTCTCCAGGTTGTGGTTCATCACATCCGGGGGCGCGGCCTTAAGAATCTCCAGTGCCCGGTCATCGCGGCCACGGAAGTCCGGCACCAGGATCTCGATGCGGGTGGCTGGCGACAGCGCGCGTGTCTTGCGGATGCAGTCGACAAAATGCTGACTGCCACCGTCGCGCAGGTCGTCGCGGTCCACGCTCGTGATCACGACGTAGTTCAGCTTGAGTGCGGCGATGGTGCGCGCCAGATTGTCTGGCTCTTGTGCATCCAGCGGATCGGGCCGGCCATGGCCGACGTCGCAAAATGGGCAACGGCGGGTGCACTTGTCGCCCATGATCATGAACGTGGCCGTGCCTTTGCCAAAACACTCACCGATGTTGGGGCAGGATGCTTCCTCGCACACAGTGACAAGCTTGTTCTTGCGCAGGATGTCCTTGATCTCGTAAAAGCGCGATCCGGTCGATGCGGCCTTGACGCGGATCCACGGTGGTTTCTTCAGCACCTCGCCGGGCACGACCTTGACCGGGATGCGTGCGAGTTTGGCGCCCGCCTTCTGTTTTGCTGTGGCGTCATAGGCCGCCCCGGGGACGACTTCGCGCACGGTGATGGATTCGGTTTCGGGCATGGCGAGTTTGACAACCGGTCAAGGTGCCAGGTAGGTGGTGAGTTTTCGACCCAGGATGGTGGCAGCCGCCTGCCAGTCCACCGTTACTCCGATTGTAGAAAGGTCGACGGTTTGCAATCCGGCATACCCACACGGATGGATACGGCCGAACGGCTCCAGGTCCATCGACACATTCAGCGCCACTCCGTGGTACGTGCAGTTGCGGCTGACCTTGATGCCAAGGGCAGCTATTTTTCCCAGATTGCGGAAATCCGGTGCGGCCGGCCTTGGGCCGTATGCAGGCCGCTGCACCAACACGCGGTGGCCACGCGGGTCATCGAGACGTACATAAATACCTGGTGCGCCCGCAACGCGGTGCCCCGTCACGCCGAAATGCAGCAGTGTGCGCAGCACCGCCTCTTCGATGCGGTGAACATATTCCTTCACGAAGTAACCGGCGCGGCGCAGGTCGACCATTGGGTAGCCCACCACTTGTCCCGGGCCGTGGTAGGTTACCTGACCGCCACGGTTTGTCGGCACTACCGCAATGGTGCCGGCATCGAGCACATGGGCGGTCTGTCCGGCCAGGCCCTGGGTGAACACGGGAGGGTGCTCACACAGCCAGAGCGTGTCGGGGGTCGCAACATCACGCATTGCGGTGAACTCCTGCATCGCGCGATAGGTGGCCACATAGTCCACGTGCCCGAGTTGGGTGACAGACATCTGCAACGGACGCTACAACACGACCTTGACCATTGGATGGGTGGACAGGGTGCGGTACAACTCGTCGAGTTGTTCGCGGCTGGTGGCTATCACGGTAATGGTGATGCCCAGATACTTTCCCCCCTTGCTCTCGCGCAATTCAATCGTGCTGGCATCGAATTGCGGATCGAAGGCGCGCGCAATCAGTGTGACAGCCTGTACAAAGCCGTCGACCCGCTGACCCATGACTTTGATCGGGAACGGCGATGGGTAGACGATCAGCGAAGCAGCCGACTCGGTCATGGCGGATTGCGGCGCACCGTCCGGTCAGGCAGCGCGTTTCGCTTGCTGGTACGCCGCATACAAGCGGGCGGCCACCGGTCCGGGGCGGCCACTGTGGCTGGAATGGCCAACCGGTACACCGTCCAGGGTGGTGATGGCCAGCACCTCCTTGGTTGCGCTGCTCAGCAGCAGTTCGTCGGCCTGTTGCACCTCGTCTTTACTGATCTTGCGCAGAGCGAACGGGATACCCTCAGCCTGGCAGATCTCCTCGATCAGGCCGTACCGGATGCCCTCGAGGACCAGGTTGTTCCGAGGTACGCCGAGCACAACCCCGTCCTTCACCACCCACACGTTGCTGGCGGCGGCTTCGCTCAGGAACACGTCTCGGAACATGACGGTTTCCAGTGCTCCTGCGTCATGGCTGATCTGCCGGGCAAACACCGAACCGAGCAGACTGGTGCTTTTGATATGCGCTTTTTTCCAGCGGAAGTCGTCCGCTGTCATACACGCGACGCCGTGTTCGCGCTGTTGCCGGTCAGGCCCGCGCATCGGACTGGCCATTGCAAACACCGTTGGCACCATGTTGTCTGGCATCACATGGTCGCGCATGGCGACCCCGCGTGTAATCTGGATGTAGACGATCTGGTCGAGGTCGGCGACCGCAGCGTCGGCGGCTGCCGCACCATGTGCCACCAATTGCAGCGTGATCGCCAGCCATTGGTCGCGCGTCAACGGATTGGCGATGCGCATCTCCTGCAGGCTGCGTTCCAGCCGCGCCATATGCTGCGTAAACCGAAATGGCCGACCGGCGTACACCGGTGCTACTTCGTAAATCCCATCGCCGAACACGAATCCGCGGTCCATGACACTGACCTTCGCATCACATAGCGGGGTATAGGCGCCGTTGAGGTAACAAGCAGTCGAAGGCAGTGTGTGGTGCATTGGCGGATTATCGACCGGCGCAGCCGGGCCGCACCGCGCAATGCCTTTTCAGGCTTCGGGAGGGGTGGAGACGCGAATTTGTTGCATATAATCAAAGGCTTTGGGCTTGGTTGGGCGACGACAGTCATGCGTAATTTGGGATGGCTATGAACCGGGAGGCGTTGCAAGACGAAGACGGGCAGCCGCCATTTCGGCGGCTTGGCGCCGAAGAGGCGCAGCAACTTCGTCTGGGCCAGCCACAACTCTCGCCCTGGCGGGTTATTCGCTGGCAAGTGCTGATGGGTCTGCTGGCTGCTCTGATCGTCGCGCTGGTTACCGGTCGGCAAAGCGCAGTCTGGTCGGCGGTGTACGGTGCTATGGTGGTGATTTTGCCGGCGGCGCGGTTCGCGCGGGGCGTGACGGGTCGGCTCTCCTCCTTGAATGCGGGCGCTGCAGTGGCCGGCTTCTTTTTCTGGGAGATGTTCAAGATCGGCCTGTCCGTGGTCTTGCTGGCGATTGCCGTGCGGATGGTTCCCGAGCTGAGTTGGCCCGCGCTTTTGACGGGCTTGGTATTGACGATCAAGGTGTATTGGCTGGCGCTCTGGTGGGCGCCGAGAAGAGTTCGGGCAAATTTGACATGAATACGGAAATCTAAATGGCTGCCGAAAACGGACCCACCGCTGGCGAATACATCATTCACCACTTGACACATCTGCAAACGGCAAAGCCCAAGGCAGTGGTGGACTTTTCGGTCTTCAACCTGGATTCGCTGTTTTTCTCGATCCTGTTGGGTGTGATGGGTTGCTGGTTGTTGTGGCTGGCCGCGCGCAAAGCCACAGCGGGTGTGCCGGGCCGGTTTCAGGCGGCGGTGGAAATTCTGGTCGAAATGGTCGACACCCAGGCCAAGGGCATCGTGCACAACGCGCAGAGCCGCCGTTTCGTGGCCCCGCTGGCGCTGACGATCTTCGTCTGGATCTTCCTGCTCAACGCGATGGACCTGTTCCCCGTAGATTTGTTTCCCGAAATCTGGGCCTGGATGTACGGCGCGGCGGGCCATGACCCTCACCATGCCTACCTGCGTGTGGTGCCGACGGCCGACCTGTCGATCACCATGGGCATGTCGGTCTCCGTGTTGCTGATCTGCCTGTACTACAACATCAAGATCAAAGGCCTGGGCGGTTGGATCCATGAGCTGTTTACGGCCCCCTTTGGCAACCATTGGGCGCTGTACCCTTTCAACTTTGGCATGCAGATGATCGAATTTGTGGCCAAGACGGTGTCGCACGGAATGCGGCTGTTTGGCAACATGTACGCTGGTGAACTGATTTTCATGCTGATTGCCTTGATGGGCGGGGCCTGGTCGTTGTCGGCAATGGGTGTGGGGCTGGCGGTCGGGCATGTGATTGCCGGCACGGCGTGGGCCATCTTCCACATCCTGATCATCACCCTGCAGGCTTTCGTGTTCATGATGCTGACGCTGGTTTACCTCGGCCAGGCACATGATCACCACTGAGTCAGCGCTTTTCCCCGCTGTTTGTTTTCGTTTTTTTACCAAAGTCCCTAAGGAGTCATTATGGAAGTCATCAGTTTTGTCGCACTGGCCGCCGGCATCATCATCGGTCTGGGTGCGCTTGGCGCCTGTATCGGTATCGGCATCATGGGCAGCAAATACCTGGAAGCAGCAGCTCGCCAGCCTGAATTGATGGGCGAGTTGCAGACTAAGATGTTTCTGCTGGCTGGCCTGATCGATGCGGCGTTCATTATCGGAACCGGTATTGCGTTGTGGTTTGCCACCGCCAATCCGTTCCTCGCCCAGATCGCCAACCTGCCGAAATAAGCCGGCTTACTTTGCGAACCGGGCGTATGCGCCCGCTCCGGGGCCTCGCTATTGGTGCGGGCCGCTTGACGGCAGGCGCCAGGCAAACGCAGTTTTCAACTGACTGAGGATGAAAAAGTGAGTATCACCGGCACCTTGATTATTCAGATGATCGTGTTCCTGATTCTGGTCGGGTTCACGATGAAATACATTTGGCCACCGATTGCGGCCGCCCTTGACGAGCGGGCCAGCAAGATCGCCGAAGGCCTTGCCGCTGCCGACAAGGCGAAGGCGGAACTGTCATCTGCCAACCAGCGTGTGGAGCAGGAGCTGGCAAAGTCGCGCAACGAGACTGCAGCGCGGCTGGCGGACGCCGAGCGGCGCGCCCAGGGCATTATTGAAGAAGCCAAGGCGCGCGCAACCGAAGAGGGCAACAAGATCGTGGCGGCTGCACGCGTAGAGGCGGAGCAACAAACCGTCAAGGCGCGCGATGTATTGCGCGATCAGGTCGCTGCATTGGCAGTCAAGGGGGCCGAGCAGATCTTGCGCAAGGAAGTCAACGCCGCCGTGCACAGCGAGTTGCTGGCGCGGTTGAAGACCGAACTGTGAAAGTCTGCCATGGCTGAACTTGCAACCATTGCCCGGCCTTACGCAGAAGCCTTGTTCAAGTCCGATGTGGCGTCGGGCGGAGGCGCTGCCGCCTGGATCGATCAAGTTGCCGCAATTGCGGCCAACGAGCAGGTGCTGCAATTCGCCGAGAACCCGAAAGTCGACGCCCGCCAGGTCTTCGACTTGTTCGGTGGTTTGGTCAATGGTGAGCTGCCAGCGCCGGCCAGGAACTTCCTGCAGCTGTTGATTGCCAATGGGCGCGTGGGGGTATTGCCGACGATTGCTGAACAGTTTCGCGCCCTCTCCAACGCGCGCGCTGGCTCTGCCGACGCCACCGTGCACAGCGCTTTCCCGATCGAGGGTGAGGCGCTCGCCGAGTTATCTACCACGCTGGAAAAGCGTTTCGCCCGCAAGCTCAATCTGTCGGTCGTACTGGAGCCCGGGTTGATCGGTGGCGTTCGCGTCGTCGTCGGCGACGAGGTGCTCGACACCTCGGTGAAAGCCCGTTTACAACAAATGAAAATCGCGCTGACCGCCTGAGCTTTTTGCTCTGGCGTTAACCCTATTCAAGAAAGAAGGAAAGAGTAATGCAACTCAATCCCGCAGAAATTTCCGAGTTGATCAAGAGCCGCATCGAGGGCCTCTCGGCCAGTGCGAATATTCGCAATCAGGGCACGGTCGTGTCCGTGTCCGACGGCATTTGCCGCATCCATGGTCTGTCGGACGTGATGCAGGGTGAGATGCTGGAGTTCCCGGCTGGCAGTGACGGATTGCCAACCTACGGGCTGGCTCTGAATCTTGAGCGCGACTCGGTGGGGTCGGTGATTCTTGGTGAGTACGAACACATTTCCGAAGGCGATACCGTCAAGTGCACGGGCCGTATTCTGGAAGTGCCGGTAGGCCCCGAGTTGCTGGGCCGGGTTGTGAATGCCTTGGGCCAGCCGATCGACGGCAAGGGTCCCATCAACGCCAAGATGACCGACGTGATCGAAAAAGTTGCTCCAGGCGTGATTGCGCGGCAATCGGTGAGTCAGCCCATGCAGACCGGGCTGAAATCGATTGACTCCATGGTGCCGATTGGCCGTGGGCAGCGCGAATTGATCATCGGAGACCGCCAGACCGGAAAGACGGCGGTCGCCATCGACGCCATCATCAATCAAAAAGGCCAGAGCATGGTCTGCGTCTACGTGGCGATCGGACAGAAGGCGTCGTCGGTCAAAAACGTGGTGCGCTCCCTGGAGCAGGCGGGTGCAATGGCGTACACGATTGTGGTTGCTGCCACCGCGTCGGAGTCGGCCGCGATGCAGTATGTTAGCGCCTACTCCGGCTGTACCATGGGCGAATATTTCCGCGACCGTGGCGAGGACGCCCTGATCGTGTACGACGACCTGTCCAAACAGGCGGTCGCATACCGCCAGGTGTCTTTGTTGCTGCGCCGGCCACCGGGCCGCGAAGCGTATCCCGGCGATGTGTTTTACCTGCACAGCCGACTGCTCGAGCGCGCCGCCCGTGTGAATGTCAAGTACGTTGAAGACTTCACCAAGGGCGCGGTCAAAGGCAAGACTGGCTCGCTGACGGCACTTCCCATCATCGAGACCCAGGCGGGTGACGTGTCGGCATTTGTCCCTACGAACGTGATTTCGATCACCGACGGCCAGATTTTTCTGGAGACTTCGCTGTTCAACGCGGGCATCCGTCCGGCCATCAACGCCGGTATCTCGGTATCACGCGTCGGGTCAGCCGCCCAGACCAAAATCATCAAGAGCGTATCCGGCGGTATCCGTACCGACCTGGCGCAGTACCGCGAACTGGCAGCGTTCGCGCAATTTGCCTCCGACCTGGACGAGGCTACACGCAAGCAGCTGGATCGTGGCGCGCGCGTCACCGAGCTGCTCAAGCAGGCGCAATACAGCCCGTTGTCCATCAGCCTGATGGGTGCCAGCTTGTTCGCGGTCAACAAAGGCTATTTCGACGATGTGGATGTCAAGAAAGTGTTGGCGTTCGAGCATGGGCTGCACGCCTACCTGAAAGACAAACATGCGGCCCTGATCGCCAAAATCGAGGCTGACAAGGCGCTGGACAAGGACGCCGAGAGCGGGCTGACTTCTGCGATCACGGCGTTCAAGAAGACCTTTGCCTGAACCGCATGCGGATCGCAGCAGCGCCCACTAGCAGGAGCAACTATGGCAGCAGGTAAGGAGATACGCGGCAAGATCAAGTCGGTGGAAAACACCAAGAAGATCACCAAGGCCATGGAGATGGTGGCCGCCTCCAAGATGCGCAAAGCGCAGGACCGCATGCGCGCCGCCCGGCCTTACAGCGACAAGATACGCACGATCGCCGCCAATCTGGGCAAGGCCAATCCCGAGTATGTGCATCCCTTCATGCGCGCCAACGACGCCAGGTCGGTCGGGATCATCGTCGTGACGACCGACAAAGGCCTTTGTGGTGGCATGAACACCAACGTGCTGCGCATTGTGACCGGGCGCTTGCGCGACCTGCAGGCCGCCGGCATGGCGACGCAGGCGGTGGCGATCGGCAACAAGGGTCTGGGCTTCCTGAGCCGCATCGGCGCCAAGATCGTGTCGCACGTGACGCAGCTGGGGGATAAACCGCATCTTGACAAGCTGATCGGCCCGGTCAAGATTCTGCTTGACGCCTATGCGCGCGGCGAAGTAAACGCGGTTTACCTGAGCTACACGCGCTTCATCAACACGATGAAACAGGAGCCGGTGCTGGAGCTGCTATTGCCGCTGTCGGCCGAAAAAATGCAGGCCGAAAGCAAGGCCAGTGGCGGCCACGCTGGGTGGGACTACATCTATGAGCCCGACGCACAGACCGTAATTGACGAAATGCTGCTGCGTTACGTAGAGACCCTGGTGTACCAGGCGGTGGCGGAGAACATGGCCTCCGAGCAGTCGGCGCGCATGGTGGCGATGAAGTCCGCCACAGACAACGCTGGCAGCGTGATCGCAGAACTCAAGCTGGTCTACAACAAGACCCGCCAGGCTGCGATCACCAAAGAGCTTTCCGAAATCGTGGCCGGTGCGGCGGCGGTTTAAACATAGTTAATTTATTGGAGCAAGACTAATGGCTCAAGCAAGCACATCCACGAACGCAGGTGTTCAGGGCAAGATCGTCCAGTGTATTGGCGCGGTGGTGGACGTGGAGTTTCCGCGCGACCGGATGCCCAAGATCTACGATGCGCTCAAGATGGACGGGTCGGCGCTGACGCTTGAAGTGCAGCAGCAATTGGGCGACGGTATCGTGCGCACCATTGCCCTGGGTTCTTCCGACGGGCTACGCCGTGGCATGGTGGTGCAAAACACCGCCAATCCGATCATGGTTCCAGTTGGCCAAGCCACACTGGGCCGCATCATGGACGTGCTCGGCGCGCCCATCGACGAACGCGGCCCGGTCAGCAGCAGCCAGACCGCATCGATCCATCGCAAGGCTCCGGCTTATGACGAGCTCAGCCCGTCGCAGGAGCTGCTGGAGACCGGCATCAAGGTGATTGACCTGGTATGCCCGTTTGCCAAGGGCGGCAAGGTCGGCCTGTTTGGCGGCGCTGGCGTCGGCAAGACGGTGAACATGATGGAGCTGATCAACAATATTGCAAAGGCACACTCCGGCCTGTCGGTGTTTGCCGGTGTGGGCGAGCGTACCCGCGAGGGTAACGACTTCTACCATGAGATGGCGGATTCGGGGGTGGTCAACCTGGAGGACCTGCCCAAGTCCAAAGTGGCGATGGTGTATGGCCAGATGAACGAACCCCCCGGTAACCGTCTGCGCGTGGCGTTGACCGGCCTGACGATTGCCGAATCGTTTCGCGACGAAGGAAAGGACGTGCTGTTCTTCGTGGATAACATCTACCGTTACACGCTGGCGGGTACAGAAGTTTCTGCCTTGCTCGGGCGCATGCCGTCTGCCGTGGGCTACCAGCCTACGCTGGCCGAGGAAATGGGCCGCCTGCAGGAGCGCATCACGTCCACCAAGACCGGCTCCATCACCTCGATCCAGGCTGTGTACGTGCCAGCCGACGACTTGACCGACCCGTCGCCCGCCACAACCTTTGCCCACCTTGATTCCACCGTGGTGCTGAGCCGTGACATCGCCGCCTTGGGTATTTATCCGGCGGTCGACCCGCTGGACTCCACCAGCCGCCAGCTCTCGCCCCAGGTTGTGGGTGAAGACCACTACAACACCGCCCGCGCGGTGCAGGGTACGCTGCAGCGCTACAAGGAACTGCGCGACATCATTGCCATCCTGGGCATGGACGAACTGGCGCCGGACGACAAGCTGGCGGTGGCGCGCGCGCGCAAGATCCAGCGCTTCCTGAGCCAACCTTTCTTCGTGGCCGAGGTGTTCACCGGAACCTCGGGCAAGTATGTGTCGCTGGCGGAAACCATCCGCGGGTTCAAGATGATTGTGAACGGCGAGTGCGACCACATGCCGGAGCAGGCGTTTTACATGGTTGGCACGATCGACGAGGCCTTTGAGAAGGCCAAGAAGATGGCTTGACGCCAGCTGGAACCGTTAGACTGAAGGGAACCAAATGGTGACGATCCATGTTGACGTAGTCAGCGCCGAAGAGTCCATCTTCTCCGGCGAAGCCAGGTTCGTGGCCCTGCCGGGTGAACAGGGGGAGCTGGGCATCTATCCGCGCCACACACCATTGATCACCCGCATCAAGGCGGGCTCGGTGCGTATAGAAATGGCTGACGGTTCAGAAGAGTTTGTTTTCGTTGCCGGCGGCATCCTGGAAGTGCAGCCCAACTGCGTCACCGTGTTGTCGGACACCGCAGTTCGTGGCAAGGACCTCGACGACGAGAAAGCCAACGCCGCCAGGGCGGCTGCAGAAGAAGCCCTGAAGAACGCCAAAGGCGAACTCGACATCGCCAGGGCGCAGTCCGAACTCGCAGTGATGGCGGCGCAAATCGCCGCCTTGCGCAAGTACCGCCAAAAACGCTGACGCCGGGCCTGCGATCAGCCGATCTGCGGCTGGTCCGGCAATTCGTTCGGATTGGCGGCGGCGGCATCCGCTGGAAAGTTGGCAACCAGCACGGCGGACACCTCCTCCAGTGCCTGAGTCAATCCATCTTCGTAACGGCCGCTGGCAAACGCCAGCCCCATGCGCCGTACCATCGCGTCCCATTCGGCAGCGCTGACCAAGGCATTCACGCCACGGTCTGCCAGCAACTCGATCTTGCGTTCGGCTACCAGCAGGTACATCAAAACGCCGTTGTTGTTGGCGGTATCCCAGACGCGCAACTTGCCGAACAACGTGGTGGCGCGCTCACGCGTCAGCTCGGCCATGCCGGTGTTGTCACGGCAATGGCGCCACAGGTAACTCAGTGGCAGCCCAGCCTCCACTACGATGCGGATCTCGCCTGTGTGTCTGCGCTCACTTGCGCCAACACGCCGGGTTAACTGGTCGATTGTCTCGGGCGTGATCAGGCGTCGGGTATCCGACTCGTCGAGCCAACGGTGGCGCAGCAGGATGATCAGGCGTTTCAACATTTCATTGCTTTACCAACGGCCAGAGGCACCACCGCCGCCGAAGTTCCCGCCGCCACCCGAGCTGAAGCCGCCCCCGCCCGACCGCGGCGCCCCCCCCCCCCACCCCCCCCCCCCCCACA
>JAJAZK010000234.1 GCA_026785765.1 Rhodoferax sp.
AAGCAGACTTGCGTGGTGGCAGTCACCGATGGTGAGGCAAGCCATCCTGGCTCCTCCCGATGGCCCGGGCATCTCCTCACCAGGCAACGGCGCGTCGAAAGTCTGGAAGGCCTGGAACTGCTTGGGCTGCCGCCTGGATGCAGGACGACTCTTGGTTCGCCAGACGGACAGGTGCGGGCACACCTGCAAAACGTTATCGCGTGGCTGAGCGATTTTTTGCGCCCTGACGACGTCGTGATTTCGACTTGGGAGCTCGATGGACACCCGGATCACGAAGCAAGTGCGCAAGCCGCTGCGAACGCCTGCGCTCGCATTGGTGCCCGGCACATTCAGGTGCCTGTCTGGATGTGGCACTGGGCTGCTCCCGGCGATGCCCGCGTGCCGTGGCGACGAATGGTTCGATTGCGCTTGTCCAGAGACGCTGCGGATCGCAAGAAGTTGGCAATTGCCGCGCACCGAACGCAGTTGGAGCCGCAAGACAGCGGGCGACCGCCAGTGCTGGGATCGGTGGTGCTCGCGCGAATGCTGCGCCCATTCGAAGTTTTCATCCTTCCGGCGTGAGGTGGATCGTGCAGGACACCCTTCAAACGTTCGATCAGATGTATAAGACCAGCGACGACCCGTGGGGCTTCCGCACGCGTTGGTACGAAGCACGCAAGCGAGCTCTCACGGTAGCCTGCTTGCCCGCACGAACGTACAGAAGGGGGTACGAGCCGGGATGTGCGAATGGCGAATTGGCAGCGGCACTCGCCGTGCAATGTGCCAGCCTCAGGGTATCGGACGGTTCAAACGCTGCTGTGCAATTAGCCAGAAGCCGTCTGTCGGCGTTGGCCCACGTGGACGTGGTTCAGGAGTGGTTACCGGACGAGTGGCCAAGCCAATTGTTCGATCTGATCGTGCTAAGCGAATTCTGCTTCTATTTGAGCGAGACTGCCCTGGCATCGGTCGCGGAGAGGGCGAGCGCATCGTTGAGTGAAGAGGGCACGCTATTGGCGTGCCACTGGCGTCATCCGGTCAAAGGCTTTGCGCTGCAAGGAGACACTGTGCATGAAATCCTCGCTGAACACCTCAAACTGGCGCGGCTCGTCCACCACGAGGAGAGGGATTTTGTGCTGGACGTTTGGTCGCCGAGTGCTCGATCGGTCGCCCAACGCGAGGGTTTCGTCTGACCCCCATCAGCAGTGCCAGTTCGCAAGAGTTCGTAATAGCAGGCCAAACTGCCAATGCGTGGCGATAGCAAATCGAGCGTGAGTTGGCGCCAGGCGAGACCCGAGGCGCACCGTCACGGATGCTGGAGTAGCGGCCGCAAACGCCGGCTCATCATTCACGTCGTCCCCGACATACAGCGCATGGTCAACGCCGCAGGAGCGCATTGCACTGAGCAGCGCATCGCCCTTGTCGGGTGCGGCCCGGAGCATGATATTGAAAACAGCCTTCCCGTGCGAAACCACCAGTTCGGCTGGCAACGCCACCAGCAGACGGGCGATGAACGCAGCAGCCTCCTGCGCAGGGTGAGCCAGCCGGTAATGTACGGCGAGCGACATGCCCTTGTCCTCCACGACGATTCCAAACGCGGTCAGCGCCTGACCCTGTTTGGCAAGAATGCCGCGTGCCGCGTCGAGGCATCTCGCCACTGTTTGTAGCGCGGGTGTCATGGAGGACTCTGCGCCATGGTTTCCCGCCATGTATGCAGGGTCGAATCCGAGACGAGATGAAAGGTCAGCCAGCTTTCGTCCACTGATGACAGCTACGGGCCAACGCCTGTTGATCCGCTTCAGACGGGCCGACCAGCTGGCGGTTATCCGCGCGACTTTCGGTTCGGCACAAATGGGTGCCAGAGTGCCGTCGTAGTCGAACGCCATCAGTGCAGGCTTGCGCAGCAACTGCTTCAACGCCGCGACGCCCTGCGGTGTACTCAGATAGGGATTCATGCCACCGCACGCCACGCCATGGATTCCGCTGCCTGTGCCTCTCGAAGCAGCGCTGCGTCGTTCAACATCGAGGCGGCCCATCGATAAATGTTGGCACTGCGGACAATAAGCCGCATGCGTTCCATGCGGTAGCGCTGCTCCGGATGGGACATGGACAGCGCCGCCGCCAGGGAGTCGGCCAAAGCGAACGTGTCGCGCGGGTCGACGAGGATGGCATCTGGCGCCAACTCCTCCGCTGCCCCCGCAAATTCGCTCAACACCAGAACGCCCTGCTCGTCGTCTCGCATTGACACAAATTCCTTGCTTACCAGGTTCATTCCGTCGTGCAGGCTTGCCACTGCGCACACGGAGGCCGCACGATACAGGCGGCAGACCGCTGCGCGATCATGGTGAAACTCCAGCAGAACAACCGGTGTGACGCCGTTACAACACAGACGGTTGTTGATGCGCTCGACTTCCGCTCGAACCACCTTGCGGTACGCCGCGTAGGCAGGGACGTCGACGCGGGTAGGAGCAGCCACCTGAACCAAACTTACCGACCCGTGCCACTGCGGATATCTGTCAAGCAGAGACTCCATTGCCAATACCTTTTCGAGCAAACCTTTTGTGTAGTCGAACCGATCTACACCTACGATCAGCCGTATATGGGAGGGAAGGTTGTTTTCCTTCAGGACCTGCACGCGGCAATTTGTCACGCCGGGAAGCGCATCAACGTCGTGGTTCGTTGGCCAAGGTACCGATATGGGATAGGCGGCAACGACTGGCGCAGCGTTGGCTCCGGGCGAAGCGGACCCGTG
>JAJAZK010000235.1 GCA_026785765.1 Rhodoferax sp.
ACTTCACCGACGTGTCGGGCGGCCAGCGCGAAGGCGGGCGCGTGCTGGCACGGCTGATCCAGAAGAGCATTTTCGACACCACCGGCCTGACCTGCTCGGTAGGCGTAGCGCCCAACAAGCTGATGGCCAAGATGGCCAGCGAGTTCAACAAACCCAACGGTATCGCAGTCGTACACGAGCAAGACCTGCAAACCCTGTTCTGGCCGCTGGCGTGCCGCAAGATCAACGGCATCGGCCCCAAGGCCGATGCCCGGCTGCAAGGCCTGGGCATCCAGACCATCGGGGAACTGGCCGCAAAAGACCAGCAGTGGCTGATCGACCACTTCGGCCAGAGCACCGGCGCCTGGATGCATGCCGCCGCCTGGGGGCGCGACGAGCGGCCGGTGGTGACCGAGAGCGAGCCGGTCTCCATGAGCCGCGAGACCACCTTCGAGCGCGACCTGCATGCCGTGCGCGACCGCGCCGAGCTCGGCGCCATCTTCACTCGCCTGTGTGAGCAGGTGGCCGGCGATCTGCAGCGCAAGGGGTATGTGGGCAAGACCATCGGCATCAAGCTGCGGTACGACGACTTCAAAATCGCCACCCGCGACCAGACACTGGACCACTACACGGCCGACGCGGTGGCAATGCGCGAGGCAGCCGGTCAATGCCTCAAACGGGTTCCGCTGCAAAAGCGGCTGCGGCTGCTGGGGGTGCGCGTGGGTTCGCTGGTTAAGGTGGGCGAGGTATTTTCCGTGGCCGGGGCAAACGGCACTGCGGTGCGGGCCATGGAGGCCAGCGCCTTGCCGCAGACGGGAGATCTGTTTTGACGGGCGATTGCGCAGGCGGCGCCCTTTGTGCGGCTCGGGGCCGACGCAAGAGCCTTTCTATTGCCGCGCTGTACGCACGTTGGCCGGGAGAGCTTGCGGGTAACTGGTACGAAAAGGATTGATGTCCAGGCCGCCACGGCGCGTGTAACGCGCATACACGGCCAGCCTGGTGGGTTTGCAGCGCGTCCAGATGTCCATGAAGATGCGCTCCACGCATTGCTCATGGAACTCGTGGTGGTTGCGAAAACTCACGATGTACTGCAACAGGCCCTCCTGCACGATCGGCAGGCCGCTGTAGGCGATCTGCACCGCACCCCAGTCGGGTTGTCCGGTCACCAGGCAGTTGCTCTTGAGCAGGTTGCTGGTCAGCACCTCCTGCACTGGCAGCACCTCGCCGGCCACGGTGTGCAGCAACTCGGGCGCCGGGGTGTACCGGGTGCAGGCGATGTCCAGCCGGTCCAGGCAGAGGCCATCGAGTTCGTGCAGCGGTTCGCGGTCAAACATCTCGGGCAACAGCACCCGCACACCCACGCCCGCCTGCAGCGTCGGCGCGCCGCGCCACAGCGCCTCATTCAGGTCTGCGCGCAGCCGCTCGCGCACCTGGGACACATCCGCGAACACAGTGTTGCTGAAACTGCCCAGGTAGAGCTTGAGCGACTTGCTCTCGATGATGTTGCGGGTCTCGCACGGTACGGTGAAGTGGGCAATCGCAACCTGCGGTTTGCCACGTGTATTGAGCCAGCTCAGCTCAAACGCGGTCCAAAGGTCAGCGCCAAAAAAAGGCCGCTGCTCGCCGACACCGATCTCGCGGCGTTTGTCGGCCCGCGCGATCGGGAACAGCAGCGCGGGGTCGTACTGGTCTGCATACGCCGTGACCTTGCCAAGCGGGGACAGGGCGGGCGCACTCAATGGCGCATCTCCGCCTGACGGCTGCGGTGGCGGGTTCCCTGGGAGCGGCCCGGCGGCACTCATGGCAGGGGTCATGCAGCCCTGTGGTGCGCCAGGAACGGGTACAGCTCAGGCAGCAGCCGCTCCACCACGCCCGGCGCCAGGTCGTGCCCCATGCCCTGGATGCCGACTATCCTGGCGCCGGGAATGCGCCGGGCTGTGTCTTCGCCGCAGGCATATGGGACGAGCGGGTCATCCCGTCCATGCAGCACCAGCGTCGGGGTGCGGATGTGCGGCAGCTCCGCAGCGCGGATATCGGTATCGGCCGCGATTGCGACACCCTGGCGCATGGCGCCCGCTGGATGGAAACTGCGCGTCACCGCACGCAGCACCCGCTCCCTCAGATCCGCCTCGGGAATCGGGAAGCCGGGGCTGCCAATGGCCTGGTACAGCCGGATGTAATGGGCCACGATGTCGTCACGCGCCATGCTCGCCGGGCGGCGTGACAAAACCCGCATGAGCTTGAGGCTGGCCTCGGGCAAACCACGCGCACCACTGGTGCTCATGATGCTGGTGAGGGAGGCGACCCGGTCTGGCGCCAAAAGCGCCACGCGTTGCGCAATCATGCCGCCCATGCTCACGCCCACCAAGTGGGCCTGGCCCACGCCCAGCGCGTCGAGCACGCCGATCGAATCCGCCGCCATATCACCCAGGCTGTAGGCGGGTTTCACGGACAGCCGCAGTTTGGTCTTTATGAACGGCCACAACAGGTTGGGCATGCCGAGGTGGTCGAAATGCTGCGACAGACCGATGTCGCGGTTGTCGTGCCGGATCACCCGGAAACCGGCGTCCACCAGGCCCTGCACCAGGGCTGGCGGCCACGCCACCAGTTGCATGCCCCAACCCATGATGAGCAACAGCACCGGGCGCGCGCCCGCGCCGCTGCCTGGCCCCGTGTCCTCCACTTCAATGTCGATGCCGTTGGCCTTGATCTTCATGGAGGCTTTTACTCAGTGTGGGGGATCGGATGCAGCGCGGCGAAACACCAGCCGTTCGGCCTGGGACGCCGAGGCATCATACCCATAACCCTCCGCGTCAAACGCCTCGAGTTGCCCGACTGTACTGACGCGCTGCGTGATCGCAAACCGCGCCATCACGCCACGCGCGCGTTTTGCCATGAAGCTGATGATCTTGTAGCTGCCGTCCGGGCGCTGCTCCTCAAACACGCATTCGACCACGCGCGCGCGCAACGCCTTCAGGTCCACCGCCTTGAAATACTCCTGCGACGCCAGGTTCACTACCACCGGGTGCGCGTCGGCGGCCAGGCGCGTGTTCAGATAGTCCGCAATCCGGCTGCCCCAGAACTGGTACAGGTTGCTGCCGCGATCGCTGGCCAGCCGGGTGCCCATCTCCAGGCGGTAGGCTTGCATGCGGTCGAGTGGTCGCAATACGCCATACAGTCCGCTGAGCACGCACAGGTGATGCTGCGCCCAGGTCAGATCGCGAGCCTGCAGGGTCCTGGCG
>JAJAZK010000236.1 GCA_026785765.1 Rhodoferax sp.
AGTTCGCGCACGTCCTTCTGGCTGTAACCACCGTCCACCCCCAGCGTGTGCAACTCCATCAACTCGCGTGCGTAGTTTTCGTTCAGGCCGCGCCCGTCGCCGCCACGGCCGTCACCCGCCACACTGCGCACCTGGTCCAGGTAATGCAGCATGGCCGGGTGGCGGGCGCTGGCCAGCAGCATGTCTTCGAACTTGCCCAGCGCGTGTGCACGCGCGACGTTGATGACGTAGTGCCCGGTGAAGGCGCGCACCGGTCCCTTGCCGGCAAAGATGTTGAGGTGGTTGAACCAGAACTCGGTCATGCGGGCCAGCAGCGGGTTCTCTTGCGCCGGCTGGGAGCTGCTGCCCAGACGCCAGGCCGCAGCCTGCGCGACCATGCTGCGGTTGAAATAGAGCGGATCCGCTGGGCCGGAAAAGTCCATCCGGCGAAAAGCCGGGATATCGGCCTGCTCCGGGGCGTCACCGGCTTTCAGTTGCGCGCGCGCCTGGCGCTCTTGTTGCTGGCCCGCAAATATCTGCGGCAATGGCGCATTGATGCCGACCAGGTCGGGCGCCAAACCCGGCGGCGTCTTGCTGGACGCATAGGCCAGGTCTATCTGTTCCAGCGCCCACGCCTTGGGGCTGGCAGCGCCCTGCAGCGCAGACACGCGTTCGGGGGTTGGCCCGTAGCCAACCCTCGACATGGCGCGCCACTGGTCTGCCAGGCGCGCCGCCGGACCGCCGACTTCGTCCGGGGTCAGTGCGCGCACGGCACCTGTGGCCAGCGCAACACCCCCCGCCAGGTTCCTGATCACCGCACGGCGGCTTATTGATAGCACTGCTTTCACGCAAACTCCCATTCCATGATTCTGATGCCTGCCCGAGCAACGGGCGGCGAGCGCCCGGCGTTGACGCCGAATGGTCGCTTTACATGTATTTACGCAGGCCTTCGGGTTGGCCTGACGGGTATTGTCTTTGGTGACGTCAGGGTAGTCCTGAATGGATAACAGTTCAAGCCCATCGTCGACTCGATAGCGTTTTTTATCGCGGTCCGTGCTGCGGAAGGGGTTCAGGAAAATTCGTTTTCCCCGCTAACCCCGGTAGACTTAGTTCCATGCCGGTGGTAATCCGCTATAAATCTTTCCGGTTTTTTCTTCTATTCCGACGAAGGAAACCCCCGCGAGGCGATGCACATCGATGTGCGCAACCCTGACGGGGAAGCAAAATTCTGGCTCGTGCCGACGGTTTACCTGGCAGATAGCGTACTCGCAGGTCGGCCGGACTTGTCGCGCCGGGGCACACGTCTGTCCGCTTGAAGGGGCGATCAGGTTGCATTTGACTCAGCGGCGTTGCGCCGTGCAACCGTCTGCCAGCTAAGGCCGACTGGCCGCCCGGGCCATCAGATGATGACGCTGCCCCCGTTCACATCAAACACCGCACCGGTGATGAAGGATGCTGCGTCGGACGCCAGGAACTGGATCATGACCGCCAGCTCCATCGGGTCGCCATAACGGCCCATCGGAACGAGTTTGGTGATCATCTCGCGGTTTGCGGCCGATGATTGCGCAGAGAGGCCAGTCAGGATCGGACCGGGGGCGACTGCGTTCACCGTGACTCCGTGGGTGGCGTATTCGTACGCTGTCATATGGGTCAGGCCGATGATTCCGTGTTTGGACGCCACGTAGGCCACGCCGGTGGGCGGCACCACGGTGCGCGCGGAATTCGACGAGAGGTTGATGACACGGCCCCATCCGCGCGCCTTCATCGCTGGCATCAGTTCCCGGCAGAGCAGAAACGGTGCCGTCAGATTGATGGCCATCACCGTGGCCCATATTTCCGACGTCGTCTCCTCCAGGTAAACCTTGTTGCCATTCTTTTTGGGGTGGATGCCGGCGTTGTTGACCAGGATGTCCACGCCACCGAACTGGCGCAGGATGTCGCTGCAAAGTTGCAGCACGTTGGCTTCCTGTCCAAGGTCGACCACCATCGCGACGGCCTGCCCCCTGCTGCGTTCGGCAAGCGCGGCCGCAATTGCGCTGACTTCCGCATTGCGATCGGCCATGATCACCTTGTGGCCGTCCTTGAGCAGCAGTTCGCTGGTGGCCAGTCCGATGCCGCTGGCGGCACCGGTGATGAGTGCGGTACGTGGGGTGGGCATGGCTCTGCTCCGTGGACTGATCCCGGATTGTGCCCGGGAGGCGGTAAGGTCCAACCTCAAGCCCTTCAGCCTCCCAACCGCGCGTCCATCGGATAGGTAGACAAACACTCCACATGCGTCTCATGCACCAGGTATTGCTGCTCCAGCTTCACGCCCTGGCCTGCGCGTGGTGAGCCGATGTAGCTCTCCAGGCAGATCACCATGCCGGGTTCGATATGGCCGGTGAGCGGATAGGGTTGCCCCGGCTCGAATTGAGGGATGTTCGGAAACTCGCCGGCCAGACCCAGGCCGTGGCCAATCAGGCCGTAGCGCCAGGGGCGGTATTCGTCCGGGCAAGGCCAGGCGCGCTCGGCGAATTCGCGCCAAGATCGGCCCGGCGCCAACAAGGCAGCATTGACC